>CAZJFY010000038.1:0-4966 GCA_964545225.1 uncultured bacterium
AGTTCCTTAATGGCTTGTTTTTCATTTGAGCCTATTTTTAATTGATCTAAGCCTTCACGTTTTTCGTCAAAGATAACAATAACTTCTCCACCTTCATCTATATTGACCTTCTCCAGAGGAATGAAGATGCCATTTCTGAATATTGCTCTTATGGATTTCATAATTTTCCTCTTCTAATGTAAAATTTATAGAGTTAATGCTATGTTTAAAGATATGCTTAAATCTAATTGAGTATGTGCTATCTAAAAAGTAATTCTGGATAGAGAAATTAGAAAAGGAGGGACTGCTATACAGTTAGAAGAACAGCTCAAAATTTTAAAACAGGTAATTGGCAGATCACACTCCCCCTATTCAGGGGTAAGAGTAGCTTCCCTTTTGCTCTGTAATGGGAGTTATTTTACAGGAGTCAATATTGAAAATGCTTCTTTTGGATTAACTATTTGTGCCGAAAGGGTTGCAATTTTTAAGGCAATATCTGAGGGTTTTCGTGATTTTAAGTCAATTCTTATCTATTCTGAAGACCTCATGCCTTATCCATGTGGTGCTTGCAGGCAGGTAATGTCTGAATTTTGCAGTAGGGATTTTAAAGTTTACGTTTCTAATGGAAAGAGCATGGAGATTTTTTCACTGGTAGAGCTTTTGCCTCATACATTTAGGTTTAAGTTATAATACCGACTACTCCCATTATGAGGTGAAAGGATGAGAATCTTATTAGTTGAGGATGATGAGGATCTCGGAGAAATTGTCAAGTATAATCTTGAAAAGGAAGGCTTTAAAGTTGACTGGGTTTTAGATGGAGAAACTGCTTTAGAGAAAGTAAATAGAAGTTTGTACGATTTAATCATTCTTGACATAATGCTTCCAAAGGTTGATGGAATTGAGGTTTGCAGGAGAATAAGGAAGAATGAAAGAACAAAGGATATACCAGTTATTATGTTAACGGCGCTTTCTGATGAAAAGACTAAGATTACAAGCTTTAATTACGGAGCAGATGATTACTTAACCAAACCCTTTAGCATAAGGGAATTGATAGCCAGAATTGGAGCAATATCAAGGAGGTTTGGTAAAAGTGCAGGTCAGGTTATTGAGTTTGATGGTGTAAAGATTGATAAGTTTTCAAAGATGGTAACTGTAGATGGTAAGCCAGTGCATCTTACAAAGACAGAGTATCAGCTTTTAGAGTTCTTTTTAGAGAATCCTGATAGGGTTTTCTCAAGGGAAGAGATACTTGATAGAATTTGGGGACCTGAGCATAGTGAAAACAGCAGGACCCTTGACGTTTACATAAGTAGGTTGAGAAAGAAGCTTGGAGAAAAGGGTAGATACTTGAAGACACTTTCAAGGCTTGGTTATAAGCTTTCTATGAAGGATTAGGTTACTGTTGAGAGGTTAGATATGAAAGTTGTTGATTTGAGATTTCCTGGTTGGGAAAGGAGCAAGGAGTTTCAAAGGATTATGAACAGGGGGCAGGGTTTAGAGAGTAAGTACGCTCAATCGGTACTTGAAATAATTGAGAACGTTAGGGAGCGCGGGGATGAAGCTGTTTTTTACTATGCGGAAAAGTTTGATAGGGTAAAGCTTACCTCTGAAAGTGTAAAAGTGTCAGAAGAGGAGATAGAGGAAGCTTTTAAGAAGGTTGATCCTGAATCAATTGAGGCGATTAAGTTTGCTGTTGAAAGGGTATCAAAGTTTCATGAAAGTCAAAAGGAGAACTCTTACTTCGTCTCTGAACCTGGGGTAATTCTGGGTCAAAAAGTGATACCTCTTGATAGTGTTGGTATATATGTTCCTGGGGGGAAAGCATCATATCCTTCATCTGTAATAATGAATGCAGTTCCTGCAAAAGTTGCTGGAGTTAAAAAAGTTGTTATGATAACCCCAGCAATAGCTTCTCTTGATGTTAATCCGTACTCCCTGGTTGCTGCAAAGCTTTCTGGCGTTGATGAGATATACAGGGTTGGGGGTGCACATGGAGTTTCAGCAATAGCTCTTGGGACTGAATCCATTCCGAAGGTTGATAAAATTGTTGGTCCCGGGAACATCTATGTTGCACTTGCAAAGAAGTTCCTTTTTGGAACGGTGGATATCGATATGGTTGCAGGTCCAAGCGAAATTTTGGTCATTGCTGATGAGAGTTCAAATCCAGAATGGGTTGCAGTTGACCTTCTTTCTCAGGCTGAACATGATGAGCTTGCAGGTTCATTCCTTGTAACCCATAGTGAGGATTTAGCAACTTCAGTTGTAAGCGTTCTCGGGAGATTACTTAAGAATTTAAAGAGAAAGGATATAGCTGAAAAGTCCATCAATAATTTCGGCACGGTGTTTATTACAAGGGATATTTTCCATTCGTGTGAGGTAGCGAACAGGATAGCACCTGAACATCTTGAGATAGCAACAGAAGAACCTTTTGCTCTTCTTGATTACATCAGAAACGCAGGAGCAATATTTTTAGGTCACTATACTTGCGAATCTTTAGGAGATTACGTTCTTGGTCCTAACCACGTTCTGCCAACAGGAGGAAGTGCAAGGTTTTTCTCACCTTTAGGAGTTTACGATTTTATTAAAAGGAGTTCCGTTCTTTATGTTAATAAGGAGGGTTTAGACAGAGTTTCAAGCTATGCTTATAAATTATCTGAGATGGAAGGTCTTGAAGCTCATGGGCTTTCAGTTAAAATCAGGAGCGAAGAGTGAAGCATTTAATATCTTCTGAGCAGATATCGATTGATCTGTTTAACGATATCTATGAAACTTCCCAAGTAATTAAGGGTTTTCTAGTAAATGGGAAAAAGAAATTTTCAACTTTGAGGGGGAAATCAGTTCTTAACCTGTTTTATGAACCAAGTACGAGAACAAGAACCTCTTTTGAGAAAGCTGGGAAGTTCCTTTCAGCAGATGTTATAAACATATCAACATCTTTCAGTAGTGTAAAGAAGGGAGAAGCTCTTGTTGATACGTTAAGAACTATTGATATGATGCATCCTGATGTTGTTGTTTTAAGGCATCCTTGTGAAGGTGCTTGCGATTTTATCTCAAAGAAGGTTAATTCCTCTATTGTCAATGGTGGTGATGGGTGCCATGAACATCCAACGCAGGCTCTTATAGATGCTGTCACCATAAAGGAGTTTAAGGGGAAAATTGAAGGTTTAAACGTTGTAATTATTGGAGATATATCTCATAGCAGGGTTGCTCGTTCAGACTCCTTGCTTTTAAAAACTTTAGGAGCTGATGTTTTTGTTTATGGTCCTTCTCCAATGATGCCGCGATTCCCCGACGCAATTGGTGTAAAGGTTTTGAGGAGTTTTGAAGAGGTTTCTGAGATTGCCGATGTTGTCATACTTTTGAGAATTCAGCTTGAAAGGCAGAGTGCGAAAAAGGTTTTCCCTTCTTTGAGAGAGTATGCTGAGCTTTTTGGGTTTAACAGGAAAAGGGTAGAGATGTTGAAGGAAGGCGCAGTTATTCTTCACCCGGGTCCGGTTAACAGGGGAGTTGAAGTTAACAGTGATGTTATGGAGTGGAAAAGAACCTTAATTTTCAATCAGGTTGAAAATGGACTTGCTGTGAGGATGGTTGTACTTTCTATGCTTTGTGGAAGGCTAAGTAGGTTGAAGGAGGAGATAAATGCTGTTTAGGATTGTTCTTCTTGTTCCGCTTGTCCTTTTCGGATGTGGCCAGTCGGGAATTCTTAACAAGGACATAACCTACAATGCTACAAAAGAAGGTGCGCCTGGGAATGTGATATTTAGCCACAAGCTGCACGTTAAAGTTAAGGGACAGCACTGTTCCTACTGCCATCCGAAACCTTTTAAAAAGAAAGCAGGCATGACGAAGTTTTCAATGAAGGAGATATGGGAGGGAAAGTTTTGCGGTAAATGTCATAATGGGAGCAAAGCTTTTAGTGCAAAAGAAACCGACAATTGCGTTCGCTGTCATAAGGGGAGGAAATGAGTTCTCTTCTAATAAAGGGTGGAAGGGTTATTGATCCTTCTCAGGACATGGATGGGAATTTTGATGTTCTCATTGAAAATGGAGTAATTGTAAAGGTTGAAAAGGATATTTCGAGGTTGGAAGCATCAAAAGTGATTAGTGTAGACGGCCTTATAGTTTCTCCAGGTTTTATAGACCTTCATTCCCATCTAAGAGATCCTGGGCAGGAATGGAAGGAGGATATTGAAACTGGTTCCCTTGCTGCAGTTTCAGGTGGAATAACTTCTATCTGTTGCATGGCTAATACGGATCCTGTAAACGATAATCCTGTAGTTACAAGGTACATTATAGAAAAGGGAAAGGAAGTCGGTTTGTGTGACGTTTTTCCTGTGGGAGCAATAACTAAAGGGTTAAAAGGGGAAGAGCTTGCTGAAATAGGAAGAATGGTTAAGGCAGGGGCTGTTGCAATTTCAGATGATGGTGAAACGCCAAAAGATTCTCAGGTTTTGAGAAATGCTATGGATTATGCCAGGTCTCTTGGGATTCCCGTTTTTTGTCATAGTGAGGATAAGAGCCTCTCTTATGGTGGACATATGAATGAAGGTTTCATTTCCAATAAGCTTGGTATAAAGGGAATGCCAGCAGAGGCGGAGGAAATCGGAACTATAAGAGATCTCTTGATAGCAAAGTTAACAGGGGCAAGAGTTCATATATGCCATGTTTCAACCAAGAACTCTTTGAATCTCATTGAATTGGCGAGGAAAGACGGCGTTAACGTAACCTGTGAAGTTACTCCTCACCACTTTTCATTAACTGAAGAGGCTGTATTGGGATTCAATACGTATGCAAAGGTGTGTCCACCTTTAAGGGACGAATCTGATGTTAAAGCTTGCAAGGTTGCGTTAGCTGAAGGAGTTGTTGATGTTATAGCGACGGATCATGCACCTCATACAGATGATGAGAAAATGGTTGAGTTTTGTAGTGCTCCTTTTGGAATGATAGGATTTCAGACGATGCTTCCACTCTCCCTTAATTTAGTTAG
>CAZJFY010000038.1:5066-8028 GCA_964545225.1 uncultured bacterium
CTTTTGGAATGATAGGATTTCAGACGATGCTTCCACTCTCCCTTAATTTAGTTAGGGAGAAACTCCTTACCTTGAGTGACCTTGTAAGGAAGCTTTCGCTCAATCCATCAAGGATTATAGGCAAATCCAACATTGGAACTTTAATGCCAGGATCAAGGGCAAATGTAACAGTTTTTGATCCAGATGAGGAGTTTGTTTTAACTGCTGATGTGATAAAATCAAAAAGTAAGAATACACCGTTCTTGAATAAGAGGATGAGGGGAAAGGTAAAGCTTACTATATATAATGGTAAAATTGTATATGAGGATTGATTTAATTCTGAGCTTGCCTCAATTTTTAAGGAGTTAATATGCAGCAAGGTCCTTCGTTCTTTGATATATTCTGGTTATTTATCATCTTTATCTCCCTTTGGCCAATCTTTCAGCAAAAGAACCTTCAATGGGCAAGGTTAAGGCTTATAAAGGACATAGAGAGAAAGAGGAAGTCAAGAGTAATCACCATGATTCATAGGCAGGAAAGGCTTGCTTTCATGGGATTCCCTCTCATGAGGTTTATAACGATTGAGGACTCTGAGAGAATTTTAAGGGCTATAAGAATGACTCCAGAGAATATGGCTATAGATCTCATTGTCCATACTCCAGGAGGGCTGGCACTTGCTGCAACGCAGATAGCATCAGCCTTGGTAAGAAGGAAAAGTCCTGTGAGAGTTATTGTTCCACATTATGCTATGTCTGGCGGAACTCTTATCGCTCTTGCTGCTGATGAGATTATCATGGATCCCAATGCAGTTCTTGGTCCTCTTGACCCTCAAATTGGCCAGTTTCCAGCTCCCTCATTAGTTGAGGCCCTTAAGCATAAAAAGTTGAAGCTTAAAGATGAGATGTTCATTCTTGCAGATGTTGCTGAAAAGGCTCTCAACCAGATGAGAGGGACTATATCAGATATATTGAAGCTAAAAGGCTATACTGATAGGCAGATTAAAGATATATCTGAACTTCTGACATCTGGATATTGGACTCACGATTATCCTTTAACCGTTAGCGTTCTAAAGGAAGTTGGTTTGAGAGTTACTACAGAAGTTCCAGAAGAGGTTTATTCACTGATGGAGCTTTATTATCAGCCATCTGCTCAGAGTTCGGTTCAGTATATTCCTGTTCCTTATGGAGAACCAAAAAAAGGAGAAGTTCCAATAAAAAAACCCCATTAGGAGAAGAAAGGTGCTTAAGGTCGGAGATAAGGTTGCGTGTCCCCCTCACGGTGTAGGTATTATAGAAGGGATAGAGGAGAGGGAGGTAGGGAATAAAAAGTTTAAGTTCTTTAAAATAGGGTTAATTGGAAAAAACATGTCCATACTTGTTCCGGAGTCTTCAATTGAGACTTCAGGTATAAGACCTGTTTTAACTGAAAAGGATATAGAGGAAATTTTCTCGTTCCTTTCTGAAGTTCCTGAGAATATTAGTGAAAAGTGGACAGTCAGACACAGGTTAAACATAGATAGGATAAGAACTGGGGATGTTAAGGAACTTGCCACGGTTGTAAGGAACTTATCGTTTAGAGCCAAGGAGAAAGAGCTTTCCTATTCAGAAAAGCGCATGTTTGATGAAGCTTTTAATAAGCTTTGTGAGGAAATTGCACTTTCTCTTGGAGAGGATATTAAGAAAGTAAAGCAAAGAGTGAGGAAGATTCTAAAAGGAGTTAGTAAGAAGTGATACTACAGAGAATTCTGGGGGTTTTCTTTCTCCTCCTACTTGCAATCTCAATGATAATCTTTAAGAACTACGGGTTTACCTTGACGCAGTCCTTAATTATATCTGTATTTATAACAGCTGCGGCTTTTCTATTTTACAGTTTCATTATAAGAAGGAAGCTGAAGCTTAAAAGCATAGTTGTTTTTTCAGCAGGTTTCTTCCTTGGATTATATCTGGCTAAGGGAATAACAATATCCCTCTATTCAATATTTGCGAACTTCCCATATCTTCAGGAAATTGTCTATATTACTCTTCCTTACCTTTTTGGGTTTGGTCTTCTGGAGATAATTGGGGATAAACCTCTTTCAGAGATATTAAAGGAGGAAAAGGGTCTCTATTGTACGCAGAAAGTTCTTGATACGAGTGCCATTATAGATGGAAGAGTGGTTGAGATGATAAGGCTCGGCTTTATTGAAGGAAAAGTAATCATTCCCCGTTTTGTATTGGAAGAGCTTCAATACCTTTCCGATTCAACAGATCCTATGGTGAGGACTAAGGGGAAAAAAGGCCTGGAGCTTGTTTCTCGAATTAAAGGAGTAGAGAAGCCTGCAGTCATAATTTATGAAAGGGATTTCCCAAGGATAAGGGAGGTTGATGCAAAACTAATTGAACTCTGTAGAATTCTTGGAGCAAAGTTGATAACTACGGACTACAATCTTAACAGGGTTGCAAGCATAAAAGGGGTTGAAATTCTCAACGTTAATGATCTTGCCAATGCTTTGAAGCCCGTTGTTGCGGTTGGTGAAGAGATGGTTGTTTTCCTGTCAAAAGAGGGGAAGGAGAAAAATCAGGGTGTTGGTTACCTTGAAGATGGCACAATGGTCGTTGTTGATGGAGCAAAGGCCTATGTTGGTCATAGGGTTAAAGTCGTTGTTAACAATGTACTTCAAACAGCATCAGGGAAGATAATATTTGCCAAACCAAAAGAGGTGATTAAATAGTGAGATGTGCGATTATTCCAGCTGCAGGGATGGGGAGAAGGTTCGGAGGGAAAAAGCAGTTCTATAAAGTCAAAGGAATTCCTATTATTGAATATACGCTAAGACCGTTTCAAAAGTCGGACATGATAGACTTTATTGTTCTTGTCGTGCCAAAAGAGGATTTGTCCACTTTGAGTGGAATTTCTGAGAAATTTCCTAAGATCAAAAAGGTTGTTGCTGGAGGCATTGAAAGGCAAGAGTCCGTATATATAGGATTGAAGTGCATTGATGAGC
>CAZJFY010000039.1:0-8021 GCA_964545225.1 uncultured bacterium
TGCTGTTTGTATAGTAATGCGCAAGTATAACGGCATTTTTTTCCTTTTTAAGGTTATTTATCCTTTCCATTTCCCTATTCCCACTCGATTGTTCCAGGGGGTTTTGAGGTGATATCGTAAACAACCCTATTGACTCCCTGTACTTCGTTAATAATTCTGTTTGAAATCCTTTCT
Source organism: uncultured bacterium (assembly GCA_964545225.1). Lineage (GTDB taxonomy): Bacteria > Aquificota > Aquificia > Desulfurobacteriales > Desulfurobacteriaceae > CAZJFY01. The sequence goes on from CAZJFY010000039.1 coordinate 175, forward strand.
AAAACTTCATATGGGGCTTTAAACCAATCTGCAGTCATTCCATCTGTACTTTCGACGATTCTTACAGCTATTACGTATTCATAAGTTCTAACATCACCCATAACTCCCACTGTTTTTATGGGAAGAAAAACAGCAAATGATTGCCATACTTTATCGTAGAGGTTAGCTTTTTTTATTTCCTCAAGGACTATTGCATCTGAGTCCCTTAAGATTCTTAAATAGTCAGGCTTTACTTCACCAACAATTCTAATTGCCAGTCCAGGTCCCGGGAATGGGTGTCTTTTTACAATTTCATCAGGAAGACCAAGCTCTTTCCCAAGTTCCCTTACTTCATCTTTGAAGAGTTCCCTTAAAGGTTCAATAAGCTTGAATTTTAACCTTTCGGGAAGTCCCCCGACGTTGTGATGAGATTTTATAGTTACCGATGGTCCTTTAACAGATACGCTTTCGATAATGTCAGGGTAGAGCGTGCCCTGAGCTAAGAATTCGGCGTTTGGGATTTTTTTAGCTGCTTCTTCAAAGACTTCAATAAAGGTATGTCCGATGATTTTCCTTTTCTCTTCCGGATCAACAACTCCTTTCAATTTCTCAAGGAAGATTTTTGAAGCATCAATGACTTTAAAATTCCTCATGTGGAATTTTTCTTTAAACGTTTTCTCAACAGATTCCCTTTCACCTTTCCTTAAAAGCCCGGTGTCAACAAATATTGGGTAAAGCTGATCACCTATAGCTTTATGTATTAGAGCCGCAACAACTGAGGAATCAACTCCACCAGATAAGGCACATATGACATTTTTATCACCAACAGTTTCCCTAATTCTCTTGACTTCATATTCGATGAAGTTCTCCATTGTCCAGGTCTGTTCACAACCACAAATTTTAACGGCAAAGTTTTTGAGGATTTGTTCCCCAAATTGTGTATGTTTAACTTCAGGATGAAACTGTACTCCAAAGATTTTTCTATCCTTCTTCCTGATTGCTGCATAAGGAGCATTTTCTGTTTTAGCTATTGGTTCAAATCCATCGGGGATTTTGAGGACTTTGTCACCGTGACTCATCCAAACTATGATTTTATCTGGTATTCCTGAAAACAGGTCTTCGTGATTGAGTATTTGAAGTTCAGCTTTCCCATACTCGTGTTTTTCTGCTTTAATAACTTCGCCACCAAAAAGGTAAGTAATAAGCTGCATTCCATAGCATATTCCCAAAACAGGGATGTTAAGGGAGAAGATATCCTTCTTAATTTTTGGGGATTGCTTGGCATAAACGCTTGCAGGTCCTCCTGAAAGGATAATCCCTTTAGGGTTGAAGTTCCTGATTTCCTCTATTGGGGTATTAAAAGGGTGTATTTCGCAGTATACATGGCTTTCTCTTAGCCTTCTGGCGATTAACTGTGTGTATTGTGAACCAAAATCGAGAATTAAAATTCTACTTTCATGTATATCCTTTTTCATACTGTTTGCCTCACTTAAACTTCTTCAAAATTAGATAGAGGAAAGACAGGGAAAATGTAACTCCAAATATGAATATGGCAATCAGTTCTATCAGTTGAGTTTTGCTGTAAATCATCATCACCTCTAAAGCTTTGAAGGAAATTATAACAATAAAAAATTTGCGAGCAGGTTGTAAGCCAGATTCTGTTCGAAGGGATCATTTATCTTGGCGGCTTACCCGCTGGCTCGGACGGGCAATCCTTAAAGCCAGCCTATTTAGCCTTGCTCCGGGAAAGGGTTACCTTGCCCTTCCTTCTCGCGAAGGAAGGCGGTGGTCTCTTACACCACCTTTTCACCCTTACCCAGCTTGAAGCTGGGCGGTCTATTTTCTGTGGCCCTTTCTGCAGGGTCACCCCTGCCTGGCTTATCGCCAGTTCCCTGCCCTGCGGAGTCTGGACTTTCCTCTCTTCCACAATGTGGAAGAGCGATCCCCCAACCTGCTCGCATTGATAAATATATGAACTTTTATTACATTTAACATGCATGTGAACTGCGGAGGTGGGCTATGAAAATTGCAATACCTGTTGAGGATAACAAGGGTTTTGATTCTGAAGTTTGTGAGCATTTTGGAAGAGCTCCCTTTTTCGCAATTGTAACGTTAGATGGTGAGGCAAAAATTGAGATTATTCCATCTCCCTTCACCTCTCACGGACCTGGAGAGATACCAAAGTTCCTTTCGGAGAAAGGGGTTGATGTTATTTTAGCAATGGGTATCGGTAGAAAAGCAGAGCTGTTTTTCAATGAGTTTGGAATTAAGGTTGTAAGAGGGGCTTCTGGAAAAGTTGGAAACCTTATTAGGGAGTTTTTGGAAGGGAATATTACTTCGGTAGATTACAAACCAGAGGGTGGATGCCATTGAGCGATTCCAGACTGATAGGGGTTTGTGTTGGTGAAATTACGACAAGGGATGTTGACTTTGTTAGCTTGGGAGGCATTCAGCTTGGAGATTATGTCCAGATAGATTACGAGGGTTTTAGCGTCATAGGTTTTGTTAAGCACGTGTCGAGGGTTAGCAGAACGATAACGGAATACCTTTCCCCTGAAGATATAAGTAAAGTCAAGGAAATTGTTGGTGATAAAAGTCTATTCAGAGGAAAGATATCTATTTTGGGGGATTTTAACAAAGGTATGTTTGTTCCAAGAATTCCACCCGAGCCTGGAACACCAATATTGAAAGCTTCAAGATCTGTTCTTGAGAAAGTTTTTGGAAGGGATGATGGTAAGAAAATCCATATTGGGCACCTTCTTACGAGAGAAGATGTAAACGTTTACATAGACATTGATAGCATAGTGAGCCGGCATCTTTCAATATTGGCAGTTACAGGTGCGGGAAAGTCAAATACTGTTTCTGTGATTATTGAGGGTTTACTTGAAAAGCACGGAACAGTCCTTGTATTTGATATGCATGGTGAGTATCTCAGTTTCAAAAAGGAAATTGATGGGAAAAGCGTTGTCAATTTGATCGACCTCAAGTTAAATCCAAGGCATCTTTCTTACAGTGAATTTAGGCAGTTCGCAAATGTTGATGATAGTGCGTTCATTCAGGATAGGTATTTGAGAAGGGCGAGAAAAACAGTTCTTGAACTCATTGAAACAGGAAAGCTGCAATCATCTGAATTCTGGGGAAGGCTCATTGGGGAACTTAATGCTTACAAGGAGGATGAGGCTAATAGAGATGATAGGAAGTCTATAGTGGGTGTGATAAATAAGGTTGAAGATATGATGGAGTCGTTTGGTGAACTCTTTGATCTGTTACAGAAACCCATGGTTGATCAGATAGTTCCTGGAAAGCTTAACGTAATAGATCTTTCTCACGTAGACGAGAAAATTGCCGATATCGTTGTTAGTCACGTTTTAAGGAATACTCTTTATAGAAGGAAAGCTTTTGTTAGAGGTGAATCAGGAGAAAGAATAGAATTTCCCATTTTTACAATAGTTGAAGAGGCTCATATTCTTGCTTCATCTTCTACCAATACCCGTTCAAAGTACTGGATATCAAGGGTTGCCAGAGAGGGAAGGAAGTTTGGGCTCGGTTTATGCTTGGTTTCTCAAAGGCCAAAGTCCCTTGATCCGAACTCGCTATCCCAAACTAACAATATGATAATCTTAAGGCTTATTGAACCTGGAGATCAAAAACATGTTCAGCAAGCATCTGAATCTCTCAGTTCAGATCTGGTTCAACAATTAGCGTCTTTGAACGTTGGAGAAGCTCTTGTAATGGGTACAATGATACCGGTTCCAGCACTTGTTAAGATAAAGAAAGCTGAGGCAAAGAGAGGAGGGAGCGATATTAGCGCTGTTGAAGAGTGGAAGAGAATTGCAATGTCAAAAAAGGACAGGCTGAAGGAGATGAGGGAAATACTCGACTTGGATAGGATGGAGTTTTAACTTGAGGGAGAAAGAAAAGAGGAAAATTGCAGTTTATTCGGTTTGTGTTAACTTTTTCTTATCCGTTCTAAAGATTACTACAGGTATTTTTTCGGGTTCGAAGGCTTTAGTAGCGGATGGTATACATTCAGTTTCCGATCTTGCGGCTTCCATTTCCGTTCTTGCCGGTATATACATCTCTCATTTGAAGGTAAAGGAGTTCCCGTATGGGATATATAAGGTTGAAAACATAGTATCTATTATAAGTGCTTTTGCTATCTTTTTTGCCGGATATGAGATATTGAGGGATGTGCTTTTTACAGGCAAGCAGATCCAAATAATCAACATCTGGGTGGCTATTTTTGGAATTTTCCTAACGATTATTGTGACTTTTTTCTTTTCAAGGTATGAATTTAAGAAAGGAAAGGAGCTTTCCTCTCCAAGTTTGATAGCTGATTCAAAACACGTTAAGGCAGATATGTTTTCAGCAGCTGTTGTATTTGTAGGAGTCATTGGAAGTTATGTTGGTTTTCCAGTTGCTGAGAAAATTGCTGTTGTAGTAGTTTCTGCTTTCATATTCCGTTCTGGATTTGAAATACTTGTTGAATCTATAAAGGTTCTTCTTGATGTATCTATTGATGCAAAAACGCTCGAGGAGATAAGGTTAATAATGGAGCAGCATCCCATGGTTAGGGTTAAATCATTGATGGGGAGGAATTCCGGAAGTTATAAGTTTGTTGAAGCGGAGATCGGAATAGCAACAAACAATTTCGAAGTTGCTCATAGAATAGCTCATGAGATAGAATCCGAAGTTCTGGCAAGGGTGCCGCTTGTTGAAAGGCTCATTATTCACTTTGAACCAGAAGTTTTAGAGGAAGTGAAAATAGCTATTCCGACTGATGATGGGAAGAGTGTGAGTGAGGAGTTTGGTAAGAGTAAGAAAATCTTCATTTTTACGATTAATCGTAAGGAAGGCAGAATTGTTAATGAAGAGTTTTTTGATAATCCATTTTTGAACTTGAAGAAGGGTAAGGGAATTGAACTTGTGGAAGTTCTATCAAAGAGAGGTGTTAATTGCCTTGTACTTTTTTCAATTCCAGGGAGCAAGGGTGTCATCTATGCGCTTGCAAATAATGGAATTGACCTTTTGATTACCAATGAACGTTCAATTGATAACGTTTTAAAAAAGTTCCTGTCCCGAGAGGTGACCTGTGAACCAGCAGTGTCAGTGTGGGAAAGCTATGTTTGTGATTTAACTGGAGGCAAGGTTGAAAGTTCAAGAGCTTTTTGAAAGGGATAGAAGAGTAAGTCATCTAAAGGTTGCTGTTCTTGTTGATATGCAAAACATATATTACGGGGCGAAGAATACGTTAAAGGGAAGAGTTGATTTTAGAAAGCTTCTTGATATTGCAGTTAGAGGAAGAAAGCTTTACAGGGCATTAGCGTATCTCGTTGACCTTGATAACGTGAGTCAGGAAAGTTTTATACATGTTCTAAGAAGCATTGGTTATGAAGTTAAGTTAAAGCAACCTAAGCGCTTTTACAGCTGGGACAGGGTTGAGTACAAAGCTGACTGGGATATGGGTATTGCAATAGATGCCATTGCAATGGCTGAAAATGGAAAAATCGATGTAGCTGTCATAATGAGCGGTGATGGTGATTTTGTTGATTTAGTCAATTTCCTTAAGGCCAAAGGAATTAAGGTTGAAGTTGTTTCCTTTAAGCCTATAACGGCAAAGGAGCTTATATTGGCTGCAGATGAGTATATAGACCTATTGGATTTTTCAGATTACATAACTTTTGAGGGATATGAAGATGAAGTTTAAAATCTTTCCACTGGGGCCTCTCTTTGTTAACACAGTTCTTCTGTGGGATGAAAGCAGGAAAGCCATGTTGGTGGATCCTGCAGGAGATTTGACGGATGTTATTAATGCTGTTGATAGACATAACTTGGACCTTGTTTGGATAGTTAACACTCATGAGCATCCGGATCACATTGCGAAGAACGCTTGGGCGAAGTTAAGCTTTAAGGATGCAAGTTTGGTCATGCACAGGTTAGCAAGAGAGAATATCAATTACTGGGTTGATTCTGAGATAGGATTCCTTTCAGATGCTGAGTACTCCCCAGAACCTGATGTGACTGTTGATAGCGGAGATTTTATAGAGCTTGGGAATTTAAAATTTGAGATTATTCATGTACCAGGTCACTCTCCAGGTAGTATAGCTCTTTTTGAGAGAAGGGAAAACGTAGCAGTAGTTGGTGACTTGATATTCAAGGGAAGCATTGGGAGGTATGATCTCCCAATGGCAAGCTATAGTGATTTGAAAAAATCGATTTTAAGGCTGTTGGAAATTGCCAATAGAGATACGCTTTTAATTCCGGGACACGGACCCATTACAACGGTGAAAGATGAGCTTCTCAACAATCCCTTTATAAGAGAAATGTTCTAATGACAAAAGGGACGCATCTTTTAGCAGGATCTCTAATTTCTGCTTATTTCCACTTGCCGGTGTTCCCAGCCTTGATCGGAAGCGTTTTCCCTGATATTGACCTTGTTAAAGGTTTTCCAAAGAGAAGGAACCTTTTTAATTCACACAGAGGTATAACACACCATCCTATGGTGGTGGTTTTCCTGTTGGCAGTTGCTGTTTTATTTAAACCTTATCTTGGAAATTTCTATAAGGATTTTCTATCCTTTATTTTTGGATATCTTTCTCACCTAATTCTTGATGCTTTAAATCCCTTGGGGATACCGATATCCTTTGGTTACTATCCAAGGTTTTCGGTTAGGATGGTTAGGTCTGGAGGGCTTGGGGAGATTTTAGTTTTTTACTTCATTTTGGTAGCGTTTGTTATGCTTTTAACGTCTGGTGATGTGAAACTTGCAGATATATTAGGAGAACAGAACCTTTCTTTGATAAAATCAATAAAAAGTTTCTGGAGGTGAAAATGAAGTTCTTTATTGATACTGCTGATGTTAAGGAGATTAGGGAAGCTCTTGAAATAGGTATGGTTGACGGTGTTACGACGAATCCAACTTTAATATCGAAGACAGGAAGACCTTTCCTTGAGGTTGCCAGGGAAATAGTAAATTTAGTTCCAGGTCCGGTAAGCCTTGAAGTTGTTAGTCTTGATTATAATGGAATGGTTGGAGAGGCGGAGAAGTTGGCTGAAATGGGTGATAACGTTGTTATTAAAATACCTATGACTGAAGACGGTTTGAAGGCTGTACATACGCTTTCGGCTGAAGGTATTAAGACTAACGTTACGCTCGTTTTCTCTCCCCTTCAAGCTATTCTCGCTGCCAAAGCCGGAGCGACTTTTGTTTCCCCATTTGTTGGAAGGCTTGATGATATTGGGCATGATGGTATGGAACTGGTATCTCAGATTGTGCAAATTTATGAGAATTACGGTTTTGATACGGAAGTGATAGTTGCAAGTATCAGACATCCTCAACATGTTCTTAGTGCAGCTTTGATTGGAGCAGATGTAGCTACAATTCCTTTTAAGGTCATAAAGCAACTTGTTAAACACCCGTTAACAGATATTGGACTTGATAAGTTTCTTGATGATTGGGCAAAGGTTCCTGATAAGGATTTGATATTTAAAGGGTAATTTTCATTTTCCTATTGGGTAATTTATAATTAAAATTGTGAACTTACTTATGGGGGTTAATAATGAAATTAAAATTGGTAGGCCTTGCGGGTTCCATATTTTTCCTATTAAGTTTCTGGGGAGCAGAGGGGGAATGCATCAAGGATGAATCTATTTGTAATCCAGAACTTGAAAGGTTCTTTTCCTTTTCAGATTCAGTATTTAACGATGCACTTAAGCAGCTGCTTGAGGCAAGTGTAAAGTCAGCAGTTAAGTCGGCATCTTCCGGAGCTTTTTATAGGGATATAAGCATTCACATTTCCCCTCCGGGGAAGTTTGTTAACCTTAAAGAGATATCGGGTATTACTGGTTATTCTTTGGAGATAAAAAGA
>CAZJFY010000040.1:0-3013 GCA_964545225.1 uncultured bacterium
AAGTGCTCGCAGTTCCATTTTCTCAGGAAATCTCACCAAAATAGGATACGTTGCAAGTTGTCTTCCCAGCGTATTGTCTCCATCGTGAGCTTCAAGCAATACATCTTTGATGATGGTTCCCACCGGGAAAACCCTTTTTATCATTGGAAGATCTATTTCTTCCTTCACGAAATTTTTAAATTTTTCAAATTCCTTTCTATATTTTTTAAGCTTCTTTCTCTTTTCATACCAAAGCTTAGTTCCAGGAAACGTCATTACCTGTCTTATATTAATTCTTCTTATTAAAAGTCCTTCATCAAGTATTGACTTTAGAAAGTCCATGTTTATTTTGAAAGTTTCTGCTCTTTCCCCTGCAAGTCCAAAAAGGAAATTTATGCCTGGCAAAAGCTTGTAGAGTCCGTTTTCTCTTTCTTTAAATCCCCCAATTCTGTTAACTAATCTTATTGCTTTCCTTAAACCTTCAGCATCAACTTTAAGGTTATTGGCCTTAATTACAACGGGGTCAGCACTTTCAAATCCAAACGCTGCAACATCTCCTTCTGTGTCATATCTTGCAATTTCTGTAAGTGCAAGTTCAGATTCTATTGGGAATGCTGCGATAGTTCCTGCGTTAATATTATCAATGTGTAATGTTTTTATATTTCCTACATCCCTTAAGGATTTGAACAGTTTCTTTATTGCCTCCACGTTAGGTTTAGAGAATTCTCCGGTTGTTGGTTCCGATAAGTATCCTAATATGTTGGGTTGTCTTCCTATCCTGAAGTGTTTTACGCCTTCAAGGTAAAGGGCTTTGACCTCATTTACTATACCGTCAATGGTTCTGAAATCGGGAGAACCGTAGAAAATTTCTGTGCAGTAGGAACACCTGTTTCTCCTTTCGCAACCTCTATAGGTTTCTATTTCACATATTACATTTGGGTAGTAAGGGTGTTTCTTTACTATGAAAGCTCCTAATGGAGATATGATATCTATATCTTTAGCCCTTCTTAATCCTTTAAAGGTACCTTTAGGCAGTTCCCCTTTTCCCTTGAGAGATTTCCCTATTACGTATGCAGCAGCTTCAATATCTCCCTCAGATATCAGATCGTAGTTTTCAAGGTTGAGCTTTTTAGCATACGTTCCCCCTCTCATTGCAAATCCAAACTTTATAGGTCCTCCGATAGCTTTATAACATGGTAGCTTTCCAATTTCCTCTATCTCCTTTGCAGTTATGGGGGTTCCTCCAAGATACCTTCCAGGTACGGTTAATCCGGATATCAGTATGATGATATCCGATTCTGCTACTTCTAACATTTTCTCGTTAGATTTTCGGTACTCATCAATGGTCGTGTAATCTATAGTTTCCTTTGAAATCCCAGCAGCAACAAGTGCTCCCGCAACGTACCTGACATAGGTTGATATGTATGGAGGCACTCCAAGACAGGTTGGTTCATCAACGTATCCATCAAGGATTGTGACTTTCACCAGGTTCTCCTCCAAGTTTGCTAAAAATTATAGGAGAGAATATTCCCATTATCACTGCTGCCATTATTAGTGCAGATTCTTCATAGCTGTTGATAGCTCCAATGGATTTGCCAAATTCAGCTGTTACAACAACCAACGTTAAAGGAGCTGAGAGAAGGAATCCTGATGCAATGGAGTTCCTTAGCTTTAAGCCACTTACTGTTAACAGAAGGGAAGGGATTAGTTTTGAAATATAGCTTAAAGCCACGATTGTTAAGACGAGGCAGAGGAATTGAAAGTTCATTTCGGGGATTTTAAACTTTATACCAACGTATATGAAGAATATAGGTATCAAAAACCCAAAGCTTATTCCAGATAGCTTCTCCTCAATGATCTCTGTATTTCTAAACGTTGAAGAGAATATCAATCCGCCAATAAATGCACCTAATATTGGTTCAACGTTAATAAGCGTTGCAGCAGCTGACAGAACAAACATAACTGCAAGGCTCAGTCTAACTCCTATTTCAGAAGGGCTTTTCTCAAAGTAGAATTTCATTCTGTTGGGATACCACCATACGAAACTTTTCAAGAATACGAGGATAATTCGTGCAAGTAAGAGATAGAGAATAATCTCTAATATGTTCACTGCACATTTTAGGCTAAGTCCAAATTTGAAAACTATTGAAAATACAGTAAGAACGGTAATGCTTAAGATTTCTCCGGATATCCCTGTTAGAAATAGGATTCTTCCAAGTTTTGTTTCAAGCAACTCTTTTTCCCTTAAAACAGTTACAACAACTCCTACTGAGATAACTCCTACTGCAATGGATTCGATTTTAGAAAGTCCGAATGTATCGCCAAAACTAAAAGATACCAAGAATACCAAGAAGGGTATGACTATTACGACAAATTTTTCCCTAAGCGCAAGTGCCTTTATTTTTGATAGATTAACCTCAAGGCCTGAAAGGAACATGAGTAGCAGGAAACCAAAGCTTGATAGGAAGTCCAACCACTGGGATTCAGGAACTACGTTAAGTACCGATTTCCCAATGAACATCCCATAGAGAATCTCTCCAACGGCAACCGGGATTTTCAATATCTTGCTTATGAAAGGAATGAACAGTATGCCGAACGTTATTAAAATTATGGATACAACAAAAGTGTGATTCATTTACTTCTCCGTACATATTAGCAGGCTTGTACACTTAGATTTGTGAAGCAGATAATAGGGAGGATACGGAGTAAACCAGTTATTCTTTACGTTCTTCCTACCTCCTATGATTAGTAGGTTGTAGTACTTGCTTATCCTGGAAACTTCTGTGATTACATTTCCCTTAAGGAGCTTTAGTTCAATTTCGATTCCGTAAAGGCTGGAGAACTTCCTGATTTTATCCTTCAGGTCTTCAATTTTTCCAGTATTTCCATTTTGACTAACAAATACTGCATCAAGTTTAGCTTTTGATTGAATTGCTATTTCTGTAGCAATTTCCAGAGCTCTATAGCCGGAAAAGGAACCTGATACCGGAACAAGGATCTTTTTAAAGGGTGACGATCCTTTAGAAAGCATGAC
>CAZJFY010000040.1:3113-7919 GCA_964545225.1 uncultured bacterium
CTTCGCTGTTCCTCTTTGGTAAAAGCACCACCTCTTCTGAACCAAACTGAAGAGGAAATTGAGGTTCCCCAGAGCTAACAAGCCCAACAATGTGTTTAAGTATAGTCGGGTCTCCTATTAAGAGTATTCTATCACCCGGTCTTATAATTGTCCTTTCAGATGGTAATATCAGTTTATTTCCTCTGAAAATTGCTGCAACTTTCCACTTTTTAGTAGTAAACTTCCCAACGGGATAACCTGCGAGCACTGAAGTTGGAAGTACTGCCACTTCAACAATTTCTCCCTGTCCAAGTCCGATATTCGTTGCTTCAATAATTCCGGACTCTATCTGCATTTCCAGAATTGAAGCTGTAGCTACTGCTTTGTTTACAAAACTAATTCCCTCTTTTTCAAACCATTTGTCATGGTCCATGTGGTTTGAAACGGCGTAAATTGAGGGTATATGAAATTCTTTAGCTATTCTGCAGGCTTCTAAATTGGCTTCATCATCGCCGGTGCATGCCACGAACACCTTTGCTTTACCTATTCCGGCTCTTTGAAGTGTAAGCCTGCTTGTTCCATCCCCTTGAAGGAGTACGGTTCTATTTAAGGTTTCGCTGTCTAAAAATTCTGCAATGGATTTGAGCTTTCTTTCATCTGTATCTATTATTATTATTTGCCAGTTCTGTTTTAATCTCTTTAGTATTTCTCTACCAACCTGGCCAGCTCCAACAATAACGAGTTTCACGATAACCTCCCATAGTAATTTATAATTTTATCGTTTAATGAGTAAATTTTGTTAAGAATTATTACCAATAAGTAGAGGATACTTATTGACTTTTAATGGAAATTCTTTTAAACTTGAATTAGGAGGATAACCATGCTAAAGCCTGTTCTTGAAGTTAATGATGTTAGATTGCTTATTGATTCAAAGCCAATACTTAAAGGAGTGAATTTACTCGTTAATAAAGGAGAAATTCATGCTGTTCTTGGTCCAAATGGTGCTGGGAAATCAACCCTTGCAAAGCTTATAATGGGAATAGAGGGCTTATTAGCTCCAACTTCAGGCGAGATATTGTTTGAAGGTAAAATCTTAAATGGTCTCTCAATTGAGGAAAGGTCAAAGCTTGGCATAACTCTTGCTTGGCAGGAACCTGCAAGGTTTGAGGGGGTTACAATAGAGGAGTTTCTAAGGATTTCCGGAAGGGGAAACGAAAGTTTAGATATTGAAGAATGCCTATCTCAAGTTGGTCTTAATCCGGATATTTATCTTAACAGGTTTGTTGATGAGTCACTTTCTGGAGGAGAAAGGAAAAGAGTGGAGCTTGCTTCCATACTTGCAATGAGGCCAAAGCTTGCAATACTTGATGAGCCAGATTCCGGAATAGATTTTGCTTCTATGGAGGAGATATCAAGAGTTATCAGAAGAATTAGAGATAATGGTTCAACTGTTCTGATGATAACCCATAGAGAAGAGATAGCAGAGATATCGGATAAGGCTTCCTTGATGTGTGATGGTAAAGTCATTCAGACTGGTGATTCAAAGGTCATCGGGGAAAAATTTAAGAAAATGTGCATGAAGTGCGAAATAAGGAAGCCTGAGTTGGTTGGAGGAAAGGGTGAAAGTAGATAAATCCATTCTTGAGTCAGTTAAGTTGAAGTTTACTGCTGTTGGCCTTCCAGAAAGCCTCTTTGATAATAACAAGTTTAACCTATTAGTTGATAGAAATAGGGTTATTGTTAAGTATCCAGCAGCAGGTGTTAGGTCTGAAGTGGTTGAAACGGAAACGGGTGTTAGAACAAAGGTTTACATTGAGCCGGGAGTAAAGATTGATGAGCCTATAAATCTTTGTTTTGGCGCTGCTGAAACAACAGATATCCAGTCAACAGAAGCTGAAATCATTGTTGGTGAAGGTTCAGATGTAAAGTTTGTTGTTTATGGAGCAATGGCTGAGGGAATAAGACTTAAGCATAAGAACAGGCTGAAGGTAACTGTGGAGAAAAACGCATCCTTTGAATTTGTTGATTTGCACTTTAATGGAGAGGAAACCTTTGTGGAGCTTGAAACAGAAACTGAGGCTTACGTTGAGGAGGGAGCTTATTTTAAGTCTGTTTTCAAGCAAACCAAAGGAAGAGCTGGTAGGGTAAGAGTTATTCTTAATGCAAAGGTCAAAGAAAAGGGAACTGTTGTTTTTGAGACAAAGATGATTGGGAAGAAGGATGACGACATATATGTAAAGGATGTTATCCATCTCGATGGGAGGGAAGCAAGAGGGATTTCAAAGAGTAGAATCGTTGCCGTTGACAAGACAAAGGCTGAATTTGTTGGAGAAACTTACGGTAACGCTCCAAGGTGCAGAGGACATATAGATTGTTCGGAAGTAATCAGGGGAAAAGATGTTGTAGTTAAAGCAGTTCCAATTGTTGTCGTAAATGATGAAACTGCAAAGGTAACCCATGAGGCAGCAATTGGGAGTATAGATAAAAAACAGATGGAAACGTTGATGGCAAGAGGGTTATCTGAAGATGAGGCAGTTGATGTGATAGTTCAAGGGATGTTAAGGTAAAAACTTTAAGGAGGTAAAGATGCAAGTGCATGGTCCAGAGCAGGAAGGGAAGAGAAAGCATACTCCAGTTGTTGAAGCACCAAAGGAAGTTAAATCTGGTGAATGGTTTGATGTGAAGGTGATTGTTGGCAAGGACATCGCTCATCCTAATACTAAAGAGCACTGGATTGAGTATGTTGAGTTGTGGGCAGGGGATTTCCTTGTAGCAAGGGCTGATTTGCAGCCAGAAAGAGCAGCATCAGAAGTTGTTTTTAGAGTTAGGCTTGAAGAACCTGTTGGTTTGAAGGCTTATGCTTACTGTAACCTTCATGGTTTGTGGCAGAGTGAAGAAGTTAAAGTTGAGACAAAGTAGTTAGGGCACCTTTGAGTGCCCTCCATGCTTTAAAATTGCTTCCACGTACTTCCCAATGATGTCAAATTCAAGATTCACAGCATCCCCAACTTTCTTGAATTTAAGATTTGTGTTTTCATAGGTATGGGGAATAACAGCAACTGAAAATGAATTTGATTCAACCTTTGCTACTGTTAAGCTTATACCATCAATCCCAATTGATCCCTTTTCAACCAAAAGGTGTTTATAGTTTGGGGGGATTTTGATTGTATAGGAAAAAGCCTTTCCTTCCCTCTTTATGCTGGAAATTTTGGAAACAGCATCAACGTGCCCCTGTAATATGTGTCCTCCAAGTCTATCACTGAGTTTTAGTGCTCTTTCGAGATTGACCCAATCGCCCCTTTTGATAAATTTTAAAGACGTTCTTCTTAATGTTTCTGGTGATAGGTCAAACTTGATGGAGCTTCCTTCAATTTTGACAACGGTAAGGCAAATTCCATTTACACAGATGCTGTCTCCAACTGCTGTTTCCTCAAGGACTTTTTTACAGTTTACTTCCAAGCTTAGACTGTTTATTGAATTAACTTTTCCTATTTCTTCTACTATTCCTGTAAACAACCTTACCTCATGGTACAATTTGCCCGATTATACAATAAAGGAGATTACGTGAAGATAGCAACTGTTGATATAGGTACAAATTCGACGAGATTACTGATAGCAGATGTTAATGACGGAAATTTAAGAACTATTATTAAGAAGGGTTATGTTACAAGGCTTGGTGAGGGTGTGAGGGAAAAGGGAGTTTTATCAAAGAAGAGCATAGAGAAAACTCTTGAGGTTCTGAAGGAATTTAAGGAAATTATAGATTCATTCGCAGTTGAAAGGGTAGTTGTTGTTACCACAGAAGCTGCAAGGGTGGCAAAGAACTCTATGGAGTTTTTAGAGAGAGTAAGGAGTTTAGGGTTCAACATAGAAGTTATCTCAAGCAGGGAAGAAGCAGAAATTGTTTTTAAGGCTAACGTTCTTCATTTTAATCCCCCTGGGAAGGTCATGACTGTTGACCTTGGAGGGGGGAGTACAGAGATAGTGTACGGAGATGTTAATTCCATTGATTACTTGGAAAGCTTAAAGTTTGGTGTTGTTTTCCTCAATGAGAGGTTTATAAAGAGCGATCCTCCAACTTCAAAAGAGCTTTTTGAGATGGAGAGTTTTATATCCGAGCAGTTGAAAAGTGTGAAGAGGAAAATAAACTTTAGTTCTAACTTTAACGTTTATGCAGTTGGAGGAACCATTACGTCAGTTGTTTCGATGGAAGAGAGGATGAAAGTCTATGACCCAAACAGGGTTCATGGATATAAGGTAACGGAAGAATTTATTAACAAATGGTATAAGGCTCTCTCTTCCAGGAGATTGATGGAAAGAAAGAAAGTTATTGGACTTGAACCTGGTAGGGCTGATGTTATTATCCCGGGGCTTGCCTTTTTTAAGGAGTTTTGTTCCGTTTTCCGCATTAAGGAGATAATTGTCAGTGAAATTGGACTCTTATATGGGCTTGCTTTAAAGGAGGTAGGTGCATGTCTGTAAGGAAAATCTCAGTAATTGGAACAGGCTATGTTGGACTGGTGTCAGGAGCATGTTTTGCCTATCTTGGGCATAAAGTTATAGGGCTTGATATAGATGAAGTTAAGGTTAATAGGTTGAGAAAGGGAGAAATTCCAATATATGAGCCTGAGCTTGATAAAATTTTAGAGCAGGCGATCTTTTCGGGGAATATAGAGTTTACTACCGATTATGAGTATGCAGTAAAGAATTCAGATTTCATTTTTGTGGCTGTGGGAACACCTTCAAGGGATGATGGATCAGCAGATCTCTCTTTTGTAAAGAGCGCGTATGAAAGCATTGCAAATTACATATCTGAAGGGGATTTTA
>CAZJFY010000041.1:0-7755 GCA_964545225.1 uncultured bacterium
GCAATTCCCGAAGAATCATATCCCCTATACTCAAGCCTTTTTAAGCCATCAAGAACGATATCTTTCGCACTATCTTTACCGATATAACCAACAATTCCGCACACATTTCCTCCCTACTGATCCAAAACTATTTAAAGCTTCTAATATAACACAATTTGGCAGCAGTAAACCAATAATGATATATTTTAGCAGCAAACTTTCCCTAAGGAGGAAATTAAATGAAAATAAGCGTTACTCCCCTTAATGTTCAGCCTGTAAACTCCCTTGAGGTTGAAATCGTTGAGAGGAAGGGTATTGGACACCCTGATACGATCTGCGATGCTCTTGCAGAAAAGCTCTCAGCAAACCTGTGCAAATTCTACAAAGAAAAATTTGGTTTTGTTCTTCACCATAACGTTGATAAAGGATTACTTTTAGGAGGTTCTGCTTCCCCAAAGTTTGGAGGGGGAAAAGTGGAGGAACCCATTGAAATTTTCCTTGTTGGAAGAGCTATTAAAGAGTACAAAGGCATAAAAGTCCCCGTCGACGAGTTTGCAATAGAGGGAACAAAGGAGTGGTTAAGAGAAAACATCCACGCCCTTAACCCTGAAAATGATGTAAGAATACATTGCCTTGTAAGACCTGGCTCTGTTGACCTTGTTGACATATACATGAGGCAGCTTGAGTCTGGAATTCCACTTTCAAACGATACATCATTCGGCGTAGGATTTGCCCCCTTTGATGAAGTGGAAAACATCGTCTATAACATAGAAAGGGAACTGAACAGCAGGAATTTCAAAAAAGTCCATCCAGAAATAGGAGAGGACATTAAAATAATGGGAGTAAGGAAAGGCGAAGAGATTGATATAACCGTTGCCTGTGCGTTTGTTGATAAATTCATAGAAGATATTAACGATTACGTTGAAAAAAGGGAAAACGTTAGACGTGTTGCTGAATCAATAGCTAAAAGGTTTACATCAAGGAAAGTCAACGTCCACGTAAACACCGGAGATGATATTGAAAGAGAAAATGTTTATATAACAGTAACAGGAACATCATCGGAAGCTGGAGATGATGGAGAGGTCGGAAGGGGCAACAGGGCAAACGGACTTATCACGCCTTACAGACCGATGAGTCTGGAAGCAGCAGCGGGAAAGAACCCGATAACCCACGTTGGAAAGCTCTACAACATAACTGCAAATCAGATAGCACAAACCGTTGTTAAGGAAATACCAGAAATTGAAGAGGTTTACTGTTACATAGTTAGCCAGATAGGAAAACCGGTAACCGAACCTTTAGCACTTGATGTAAAGGTAAGAAGCAGTGAAAGCATTGAACTTTTCAGACCAAAAATTGAAAGAATTGCAATGGACAGCTTGGCAGATATAAAGAACATCTGGGAAAAGCTTGTAAAGGGTGAGATAACCGTTTATTAGCGAACTTGACAACGAACCGTAAACTTAAGATATTATCTCTTGTCGCAGGAGAGGTGCCCGAGTCCGGCTGAAGGGGCACGATTGGAAATCGTGTGTACCCTCACAAGGGGTACCGCGGGTTCGAATCCCGCCCTCTCCGCCATGAACGTAAACAATCAAGGTCGGGTCCTCCGCAACATCCTGAAGGTGAACCCCGCCAGGCCCGGAAGGGAGCAACGGTAAGCTGGATGGATGTGTGCGGTAAGGGTCCGACCCCTTTAATACTGGTGGGCAATGGCACACATTGCAATTGCAAGAAAGTACAGACCTTCAAACTTCTCAGAAGTTGTAGGTCAGGAAAAGATAACTGAAACTCTAAAAAATGCTATCAAGTTAAACATCTTTTCCCATGCTTACATCTTTGCAGGTCCCAGGGGAGTTGGAAAAACAACAACTGCAAGAATAGTTGCAAAAGCCCTTAACTGCAAGAATCTAAATGAAGGTGAACCCTGTAACCTTTGCGACAACTGCCTTGAAATCTCAAAAGGCTCCTTTCCCGACGTTGTGGAGATAGATGCAGCATCAAACAGAGGGATAGACCACATAAGAAACCTGAGGGAAACAGTTCAGTACTCTCCGGTCAAGGGAAAGAAGAAGGTCTACATAATTGATGAATTTCACATGCTTACAAAGGAAGCCTTTAACGCTCTTTTGAAAACCCTTGAAGAACCCCCAAACCATGTTGTATTCATACTCGCAACAACGGAAATTGAAAAAATTCCAGCAACAATAATGTCAAGGTGTCAGAGATTCCTCTTTAAAAGAGTTCCCCTTCCAAAAATAGCCGAAACGCTGAAAAACATCTGCATTAAAGAAAACATTCCCTACGATGAGGAAGCTTTGAATCTCATCGCATCAGCATCAGAGGGGAGTTTAAGGGACGCGGAAAGCCTTCTTGAACAATCGGTGGCTTTAGGAGAGGGAAAACTTAAAACTGAACTTGCCTCAAAGTTTCTTGGAGTCCTTGGAACGGAGCAGTTAAGGAACATACTTGAACTTTCCTTTAAGGGTAAAAAGGAAAGCCTGAGAGAAATGATTAAAGAACTTGAATCAACCGGATACGATGCCATGTCCATTCTAAAGCAGCTTATTTCACTAACTGAAAAGGAGTACGTCAGGAACAGTTCTTCTTTCTCAGAGGAAGAGCTTATGGCTGCTTTTGAAATCCTCTCCAACGGATTGCCTCTTCTCAGTCGTCACCCTTTCCCATTCACAGCGCTATTCTTCCAGCTAATGAAACTTTCCTACTTTAAAGAGGTAAAGAGAATAACCGAAATTCCTATCTCAATTGCAGAAAAAAAAACTGAAAATGGCTTTGACTACAGCGTTTACATAGAAACAACCTTTGACAGAGGAGATTTTATTGAGATAATCCCCAAGAACCTAACCGCCTATGAAAGGCTTTCAGAACACATCAGTCAGGTTGAAAACCACTTTGGAAAGCCTGTAAAGTTAGCTGAACCTGCCGTGAAACAGAAAAACAACGGAAAAGTGGAGCTTGACAAAGAAACGGAAGAGAAAATAAACCTTTTGCTTGACATGTTTGATGCAAAAATTGTTCCGGGATACCCGAAAAGGAAAGAGGAATGAGAATCTTAATTATAGATGATGAAAAGAGCGTAAGGGAAAGCCTTGAAGACATCCTGAAAGACGAAGGCTACCCTGTTATAAGTGCTTCAACAGGAAGGGAGGGAATATTAAAAGCTGTTGAGACTCAGCCTGACGTAATACTACTTGACCTTTTCCTTCCCGGAATGTCCGGCATTGAAGTCCTTAAAAAGCTTTCAGAAGAGAAAATAACTGAACTTTCAACAATCATAGTTATTTCCGGTCATGGAACAATTGAGACAGCCGTAAAAGCAATAAAACTTGGAGCCTTTGACTTCATAGAAAAACCGATAAACCTTGAGAGACTGCTCAGTACCATTGAAAAGGCAAAAAGACAACTCCAGTTAATAAAAACCAGAAACATACTCTTTGAAAGCAGGGAAAGTTTGATAGGAGAAAGCCCTGCAATGAAAAATCTCAAGGAAACAATAGAAATCGTATCAAAAGTTGACAGCACAGTTCTCATCATTGGTGAAAGCGGAACAGGAAAGGAGCTTGTCGCAAGAAGCATACACAGGCTTAGCAAAAGGGCTGACAAACCTTTCGTTGACATAAACTGTGCGGCAATTCCTGACAACCTTATTGAATCTGAACTCTTTGGATACGAAAAGGGAGCTTTTACCGGAGCAACAAAGGGTAAGAAGGGGAAATTTGAGATTGCAGATGAAGGAACGCTGTTTCTTGATGAGATAGGAGACATGCCAATGCTTGCACAATCAAAGCTTTTAAGAGTCCTTGAGGAAAGGAAAATAAGCAGAATCGGAAGTGTTGATAACATACCGGTTGATGTCAGGGTCATAGCTGCAACCAACAAAAACCTTGAAGAGGAAGTAAAAAGAGGAAACTTCAGAGAAGATCTGTTTTACAGAATAAACGTTGTCCCCATTTACGTTCCTCCACTAAGGGAAAGGGGAGAGGATATAATAATCCTTGCGGAACATTTCCTTTCAGCCTTCTCAAAGGACTACAAGAGAGAAAAACCTGAACTTAGTGATGATGTAAAGGAGATAATGCTTGGCTACAGCTGGCCCGGAAACGTAAGGGAACTGAAAAACCTTATGGAAAGGTTAACAATACTAACGCATGGAAAAACGATAAAACCTTCAGATCTTCCCAAGAACATGTTTGAGGGAAACAGCAGTCTTAAAAAGTTCACAAACATGCAGCTCAAACAGGCAAAGGAAGAATTTGAGAAAAACTACATAAAGGAGATAATTGAAAAGTTCAACGGAGACCTTAAAAAAGCAGCAAAGTTCATGGGAATAGATATAAGCAACCTTTACAGAAAACTTAACAAGTACGGAATTAACAGTGGGACTGTTTGACATCTTCAACGCAATAGGACTCGTAGCGTTTGCGATTTCTGGCGTTTACAAGGGAATATCAAAGAAACTTGACCTGCTTGGTATATCAGTTCTTGGTTTCCTTACAGCGCTTGGTGGTGGCATGCTCAGGGACGTTTTAGCAGGAAGGACTCCTGCCGTATTCTCTGGATACTCAGATATCGGCTTTGCCCTTCTCGGAATAGTGCTTGCAACAACCCTTTACAAACTTTCAGGAAAGGACATATCAAACCTCAAAACTGTAAAGTTCTCAGACGCAATTGGACTTGCAGCTTTTACAGTAACGGGAGCAATGGTCGGGTATGAAAGCGGCTTTAACATTGCCGGTATAGTTGTCCTTGCAACCCTCACAGGAACTGGGGGAGGAGCTTTAAGCGACCTTTTAACGGGAGAAGTACCTTTCATCCTCAGAGAGGACTTTTACGCCTCATGTTCAATAATCGGAGCGGTTCTCTTCTTCATTCTAATAGAGCTTGGAGCAGGGATGGGAACAGCAACAACGGTAACTCTCCTCTTCACCCTTGCACTCAGAACAGTCGCAATTGTTAAAAACCTTTCACTCCCAAAGGTTGGCTGATGGACTGGATAGAAAAAGAGCTGAAACACTTAAAGGAAGACAAACTTTTCAGAGAACTCAAAACCATAACATCCTGTCAGGGAGTAAAAGTTAACATAAAAGGGAAAGAGTTCATCAACTTCTCGTCAAACGATTACCTATCCCTTGCCTGCAGCAAAGAAACGCAGGAAAGACACTGCAGATGTACTGATAAGTGGGGAAGCGGTTCAGGAGCATCAAGGCTTATCAGCGGAAACTTTGACGTTCACGAACTTCTTGAGGAAAAGCTGGCGCAGGTAAAGAAAACAGAATCAGCGCTGCTGTTTTCAACCGGATACATGGCAAATGTTGGAGTTATCTCAACCCTTGCCAGAGAGGAAGACCTTATCATTTCGGACGAACTTAACCACGCATCCATAATTGACGGATGCAGACTTTCAAAAGCCACCGTGAAGGTTTACAGCCACTGTAACGTTGAAGAGTTAGAGTTTCTTTTATCTAAGGAGAGAAGAAAATACAGGAACTGTTTTATCGTTACAGATTCTGTCTTCAGCATGGATGGAGACATCGCCCCCCTGTCTGAACTTTTCAGGTTAAAGGACTTGCACGATGCTGTTTTAATCATTGACGATGCCCACGCAACAGGCGTGGTTGGCTGGTCTTCCTTAGAGCTTTTCGAACTGATTCCGGACGAAAGAACAGTCATAGTTGGAACTCTGGGAAAAGCTATTGGAACGTTTGGAGCTTTTGTCGCTGGAACAAGAACTTTAAGGAACTACCTCATAAACAGGTGCAGAAGCTTCATCTTTACAACAGCCATTCCTCCTCACGTTGCCTGTCAGACTCTTGAAAACTTAAAGCTCGTTCCAGAAAGAATGAAAGTCCTCCAGAAAAAGATTGAGTTCTTCAGGAAACTAACAGGAATAAACTCAAGCTCTGCAATCTTCCCATTCATCACAGAAAGCAAGGAGAAAGCTTTAGAACTTTCAAAAATGCTCTGGGAAAGGGGATTCCTCGTGCCAGCTATAAGACCGCCAACTGTCAAAGAAAGCAGGCTCAGGATAACAATAAACTACGACCACTCAACCCAGATAATGGAAAACCTCTGGCAAACTTTAACAGAGTGTAAAATTTCATGAGGAAATTTTGGTGGAGGAGGCATTGAGTTCTTACACCGTTAACGACCTGACATTCTTCACAAATGAGGAAGGAAGAAAACTAATAGATAGATTTAAAACAGTTTTTAATGATACCAAAGAACTGGACATTATCGTTGGATATTTCTACCTTTCAGGGTTTTATCAGCTTCAAGAAGACCTTGAAAAGGTTGACAAAATAAGAATCATAGTCGGAATGGAAGCTGGAAGAGATGTTTACGACTTGATTGAAAAAGCTACCAGCATCTCTAAGTCAAAGGAAAAATATCTTGAAAAAGTAATAGATGAGTTATCCGGGGAGAGCTACGAAGACACTATAGAAAGAGAAAAAGCAATTCTTAAGTTCATAGAGTGGATAAGAAATGGAAAGCTTGAAATAAAGTACTATCCTCATTTTCCCCTTCATGCCAAACTATACATTTTCAAAAGCAGAAGTGGAATAGACCTTGGAAGAGTTATTACAGGTTCTTCAAACTTTACAATATCGGGACTAAAAGACAACCTTGAGTTTAACGTTGAACTTAAAGGGCAGGCTGACGTTAAATTCGCCATAGATAGGTTTGAAGAACTGTGGAAGGAGTGCGTTGACATATCTGAAGACATAGTTAAAACCATTAAAGAAAGAACATGGTTACGAGAAGACTTATCTCCCTACGAACTTTACCTGAAATTCCTTTACGAGTTCCTTTATGACGAGATTGATTATGACAAAGAGGAATTCGTGTTACCGGAAGGATTCAAGAAACTTCAGTACCAGATTGAAGCGGTTGCTGACGCCGAATCAAAGCTGAACAAACATGGAGGAGTTTTTCTTTCAGATGTTGTTGGGCTTGGCAAAACCCTTGTTGCTGCAATGATTGCATCAAGGCTTAAAAAGAAAATCCTTGTCTTTGCTCCTCCCCACCTTACAGACTACTGGGAAGATACCTTGAGGGAGTTTCTTGTCCCTGCCAAGATTGTATCTTCAGGACTTCTTAGAAACTTAGATCCGGAAGAATACAAAAGCTACCCTGTAGTCATAGTGGACGAAGCGCACAGGTTTAGGAATGAAGAAACCACCAGTTATGAAAATCTTCACTCAATTTGTAAAGGAAAGAAAGTTATACTCATAACTGCTACCCCCTATAACAACAAACCTTCTGATGTGAAGAATCAGCTTTTGCTCTTTCAAAACCGCTACCGTTCAACAATTCCCGGAGTTACAAACCTTGAAGCTTTCTTTAAACACCTTGAAAACCGGATAAAAAAAGTTAACAGAAAGACGGAACCGGAAAGATTCAAGGAAGTTTTAAAAGAATGTGGAGAGGAAATAAGGTTAAAAATTCTCGATTACGTAATGGTAAGAAGAACGAGAAAAGAAGTTGAAGAATACTTTAAAGAAGACCTCAAAGCGCAGGGAGTTTCCTTTCCAGATGTAAAACAGCCAAAGAAAATTTACTACTTCCTGAGCAAGGAGCTGGACAATCTTTATAACAAAACCATAGCCGTAATTAAAAGTTTATCCTATGCAAGATACAGACCAGCCCTCTACCTTAAAACGAAATTAAGGGAAAATGACCCGGAATACCTTTCTCAAATGAACCTATCAGGACTTATGAAAACCTTGCTCTTAAAGAGACTTGAAAGCAGTTTTGAAG
>CAZJFY010000042.1:0-7731 GCA_964545225.1 uncultured bacterium
CTATAGAAGCATCAAGAACTACTCCCTCACCTATAGCATTAAATAAATTACTGAAAAGAATGTACAACGAAGGAACAGAATGGGTCATCTGTGAGGTTTCTTCACACTCACTTTCGCTTAATAGAGTTTCAGGAATTGAACTTTCAGGAGGAATTTTTACAAATCTATCTCCTGAGCACCTTGATTTCCATGGAAATTTGAATGATTACTTCCTTTCAAAGTACAAAATCCTTGAAATAATCAAAAAGGAAGGGATTTTCCTTACAAATAGTGATGACCCCTACGGAAAGTTAATATATGGCTTAAAGGGTATCTATCACCTACCTATAATGTCCTATGGAAAAAGGGGGGATTTTCTATTAAAAGAGATAAGTCAATCAGAAAAAGGATTGGAAATCACCGTAAAGTTTCAAAACAGTGAGTTTAAAGTCGGAACAAACCTTAAAGGCGAGTACAATGCCTATAACCTATTGGCAGCAGTCTCCATTTTAAAGTCCTTTGGAGTGAAAGAGGTTGAAAACAGGTTCTGGGAGATAACCGTTCCGGGAAGGCTTGAAGAGGTTGAAAAAAACGTATTTATAGATTACGCTCATACTCCTGATGCCCTTTTAAACGTTTTAAAGAACCTCAGAAAGTTCTGCAAAGGAAACTTGATACTTGTATTTGGATGTGGAGGGGACAGAGATAAAGGGAAAAGGAAGATTATGGGAGAAATAGCACACTCCCTTGCTGATAGAGTAATCATCACAAACGATAATCCAAGAACCGAAAGTCCAGAGAAAATCGTCTCAGACATCCTGAAAGGCATTGATAAAGACAGCAAAAAGGTTGAAATTATCCTTAACAGAAAGGAAGCCATAAAAAGAGGCATAAGGCTGAAAGGCAATAATGACATTCTCCTTATAGCAGGGAAAGGTCACGAGCCATACCAGGAAGTAGGGAACAGAAGAATTCCCTTTTCCGATAAAGAGGTTGTAAGGGAGATATTTGGTGATAAGTAAAGAGTTAGCAAGGATTGTAGGTGGAAAACTCTTTGGGAAGGAAAATGTCAGCATAAAAGGGTTTGATTTTGACTCAAGGAAAATTCAAGAAAAAATGGTCTTTATTCCACTAAAAGGCAACAGGGATGGGCATCTCTTTATCACTGATGCAGTAAAGAAAGGAGCTGTTGGTTACCTGACTGAAAGGGGAGAAATCGGGAAAAGCGAATTTTTCATAGAAGTTGAGAACACGCTAAAAGCCTTCTCTAAAATAGGAGCTTTTAAGAGAAAGCTATTCAAAGGCAAAGTTATCGGAATAACAGGAAGCGTTGGAAAGACAACCACCAAAGAACTCTTAAACTTTATCCTATCTGAAAACTACAACGTTTACTCTAACAAGGAGAGCTTCAACAACTTAATAGGCGTTTCATATACTCTTTCAAATATTCCGGGAAAAGCAGAAATACTGATTCAGGAAATAGGAACAAACAAGCCGGGAGAGATTTCACAGCTATCAGAAACCGTAATGCCCGATATTGGAATTATAACAGCTATTGGGGAATCGCACCTTGAGGGTTTTAACTGCATTGAAAATGTGATTGAAGAGAAACTCTCAATTTTAAAGTTCTCAACATTGGGAATTGTTCCCTCTTCATTTAAAGTTAACTCTCAAATCCCTCTCATTACATTTGGAAGGAATGGAGATGTTGAACTGATGAAAGTTCAGAAAAGTAAAAATGGCTCTTACTTCACGCTAAAAATTAAAGACAGGTACTTTTCAGGAAAGGTTAACATCCCTGGAAAAGGCATCCTTAACTCAATAATGATTGCTGCTGCACTGACAGAAATACTTGACCTTGATACTCATTATGTTTTAAAGAAAATTGAAAGCTTTAAACCTCCAAAATGGAGGCTAAACATCAGGAAACTAAAGAAGGGAATTATCCTGATTAACGATTCCTATAATGCAAATCCTTTATCTATGAGAAATGCCATTGAAGTTCTGTCACTCTACAGAAATAGAAAAATCGCAATCCTTGGAGACATGCTTGAGCTTGGTAAGTTTTCCGAAGAGAAGCACAGAGAAGTAGGAAAGCTCATTCCTCACTGCGGAATCGAAACATTGATAACCTTTGGGAACAGTTCCAAGCTTTACGGAACTTCCCTTAAAAAGAGACATCACCACTTTACAGATATGGATGAACTATTAAGCTTCATATCAAATTTTGATTTTGAAAACTCAACAGTTCTCATAAAGGGTTCAAGGGGCAACAGACTTGAATTAGTAGCAAAGTCTCTGGAGGAAATTTATGAAAATAGCAGTGATTAAAGGAGGACCCTCTCCCGAAGCTGAAATCTCAAGGGAAACTGCCAGAGCGGTGGCAAATGCCTTAAAGAGGTTGAAATATAATGTTAAAGTCCTCGAATTAAATAAGGACACTGTAAAGGAACTCCTTGAATTTAATCCTGATAAAGTTTTCTTAGCGCTCCACGGAGTGCCTGGAGAAGATGGAACTGTTCAGGGATTTCTTGAAACGCTTGGAATTGAATACACCGGATGCAACACACAAACAAGTGCAATTTGCATGGATAAGGATATAACAAAAAGAGTTCTCAAGAGCTTTGGAATTCCTGTTCCAGCAGGAGAGTCCTTCTTCAAGAGTGAAGATGTAAACTGGACTGAATTCCCTTGCGTTGTAAAACCTGCAAGAACCGGCTCAACAGTCGGTATATCATTGGTAAAAGATGATACTGAACTGGAAAAGGCTGTTCAACTTGCCTTCAATTACGATAGAAAAATCATCATTGAAGAGTACATTGAAGGAAGAGAAATTACAGTTCCGGTTCTAAACGGAAAAGCCCTTCCTCCCATTGAGGTGATTCCAGAAAGCGGTTTTTACGATTACGAAGCAAAATACAGAAAAAAAACCACGAGATACATCATTCCTGCAAGCTTAGGAAAGAAAACTGAGGAAAGGATTAAGAAAATTTCAGAAAAGGTATTTAAGATTTTAGAATGCAGGGGAGCTATTAGAATAGACTACAGATTAAGCAATCATAACGTGCCATTCCTCCTTGAAATCAACACAATTCCGGGAATGACGGAAAGAAGTCTTCTTCCAAAATCTGCCCAGGCTGCTGGAATTAGCTTTGACGAACTAATCAGGGAGATTGTACTGGGATGAAGAAAATACCCTTCATTGCACTTATTTTCATGATAGCTGTTTCAACAGTTCTCATATTCCTTTCATCTCCTCAAACTATAAAAAGCGTTGAAATTAAAACAGATTCCAACTTATGGAACGAGGAGATAACAAGTTACATTCTATCAGTAGTAAAGCCCGGATCAACCTTAGATGACGTTGAGCCCCTTGAGAACAATATAGAATCCCTCCCATGGGTAAAGGATTGTAAGGCAAGTTTCATAAGGGGGAAACTGAAAATAGATATCTTAAGTGTAAAGCCAAAGATGGCAATCTTCTATAACAAGTACTACTACATAATTGGCGAGAATAACTGCATCTTAAAGAAACAGGGGAACAAACCTGAGAAGCTTCAAGTCTTTTTCTACAAGGGAAAGGAACCTTTCTACTATAAAAGCAGCCACTACTATAAAGTAAAAGATAGTATTTTACTGGAAATAAGTATTGTCCAGCAAAGACTTTCAAGGGAAAACCCAATAAATGAAAAACCTGAAGTAATCTTGACAGACAATGGAATAAAGTTGATTTATATGAAAAATAAGGTTATAGTTTTAATAGGTAATGACGGTAATTCCTGGAAAAATTTTATAAAATTCTTTAAAATGGAAAAGAAACCAATTTCCGATATGTATGACTTTCGCTTTTCAGGTCTTTTGGTTTTAAAGGGGAGGAATAGACATGGTTGAAGAAAAAATATTGGCAATTGACCCTGGTTCATCAAGAATAAGGTTTTCCCTGATAAAGATAGACAGAAAAGGTGAAACAAAGGTGATCTCTGTAGCCGAAGCTCCTGCAAGGGGAATTAAGAATGGCAACATTGTCAACTTCCCCTCTGCAAGGGATTCTTTCAAATCAACTCTCAATAAGCTTAAACTTGAAGCACCGACACCTGTCCCTGCAGAAGCATACGTTCTTTTAAGCGGAGCCCATACCTTGAGCTATACAGTTGAATCGAAAATTTCGTTTCCCGGAATTCAAACAATAAGTTATAGCGAAATCAATGACGTTAAAAAGAAAGCGAAGAAAGAACTTCTAAACAAGCTTGGACAAGCCGTTAAACAACATTATGAAGTTATCCACATAATCCCTCAAGAATTCATGATTGAGAACTTAACAGGGATACAGAACCCAGCAGGTCATAGCGGTAGAGAGCTTTCAATGAAAGCGTTTGTTGTATTAGCAAGCAAGTCAGCGATAAAGACAATTGAAGCACTCCTAAAGGAATTAAACCTGAAGCTTAAAGGAATCCTTCTCCAATCATTAGCATCAATATACGGCTTCAAGGATGAAAAGAACCACTACATTAACAACAATCTCATCATTTACATTCGAGCCGGAAACACAGAGTACTTCTACTTCAGAGAAGACAGACCTATCTTAAACAAGCATATCCCATTTGGGGGAGAGGACATAATAAACTTCATAATTTCCAGGTTAAAAGTTAGCCGAAAGGAAGCGGAAAGGCTCTTCTTTGAACATGGCAGCGCTTATGCATTTAACGTTGATAAAGAGGAAACCATTTCAATAAATTACGGCACAATTGTTAAGAAAGTTCCAAAGATTTTAATTCCCATTCTCATACAGATGCAACTTCAAAAGGTTTTTAAGGACATAGTGAATAACCTTAACTCAAAGGATGCATCTATAGTAGCAAATTTAAATAAAATCTACTTTACGGGTGGATTGTCGAAAATCAAGGATATAGATTTACTTGCATCAAAGGTCTTTAAAACACCAGCGCAGGTATGCACAACCATGGATAAGGAGTTTAGAGATCCTTCATACTCCCCCCTAATGGGAGTTGCGAAGTACGTGTCATCTTTAAGAAGCAGCGGGAAGCTCCTCGATATTAATGAAGATATTGTAAGGGAAAGGGAAAGAGGAGGAGTAATTAATTCACTCTTAAGGTTCATAACAGATTTTGTTTAGGAGGAAGGATGTTTGACATCGTTGATGACAACTTTCAAGGTGCAGTCATTAAAGTTATAGGTGTTGGAGGCGGCGGTGGAAATGCTGTTGCCAGAATGCTAGAAAACGGAATAGAGGGAGTGGAATTTGCAGTAATAAACACTGACGCGCAGGTTCTTCTGAAAAATCCGGCTCCAATAAAGGTTCAGATAGGAGAAAAACTTACAAAAGGGCTTGGAGCTGGAGGAAAACCAGAAATTGGGGAACAAGCTGCTCTTGAGGATGAACCAAAGATAAGGGAAACAATAGAAAATGCGGATATGGTCTTCATAACAGCAGGAATGGGAGGGGGTACTGGAACCGGTGCTGCTCCCATCGTTGCAAAAATAGCGAAGGATATGGGAGTTTTGACCGTTGGAGTAGTTACAAGACCTTTTGATTTTGAAGGTAGGAAAAGGCATGAATTTGCAGAAGCAGGGATAAGAAGGTTGAGGGAATTCGTAGATACTCTAATGATAGTCCCCAACCAAAAACTTCTAACTGTTGCACCAAAAGATCTGAAGATAATAAATGCATTTAAGCTTGCCGATAATGTTCTCTATCAAGCTGTAAAGGGTATAAGTGAAGTGATAACGAGGCCGGGGCTTATAAACCTTGACTTTGCAGATGTAAAAGCTGTTATGCACAGCGGAGGATACGCTTTAATGGGAACAGGAGAAGCAAGTGGAGAGGATAGAGCTCTAACCGCCGCAAGGAAGGCAATAGATAATCCCCTCCTTGAAAACGTTCAGGTTGAAGGAGCAAGCAGGATACTCGTCAACATAAGCGGTGGAACAGATCTTACCCTTGATGAAGCTTATGCTGCAGCAGGGTTGATAAAAGAGAGAGCGAAAAGGGATGATACAAACTTCTATTTCGGAGTAACTGTTGACGAGAACCTTGAAGGCTCAATAGAGATTACCGTTATAGCAACAGGCTTCGATGAAAAAGGAAGACCAGCACTGGGGAGCTTTGGCAAAACTTCTGTTTCAGCCGACTTTGGGCCAAGGGAAGAGGATCTTGAGCTTGATATAAACAAGCTATTAGAGCAGTTAAAAGAAGAGTGATTGAAATTGTTAAATCATGTAACCACCTGGAGGTTCAACCTCATAACCTCCAGGTTTGCCTTGTTTACCCCGGACCGATAAAATCAGGCCTTTCAAGCCTTGCCATTCAAAACCTATACTCCCTGCTTAATTCTGTTAAAGGTATAAGCTGTGACCTTTTCTTTTCAGGGGACAAACAGTCCCTATTCCTGAACAGAACACTTTCTCAGTTTGACATTGTTGCTTTCTCAATAACCTATGAAAACCACCTCCTTGATTCCATAAAGCTCTTAAAGGAAAACGGAATTCCCCCTTTAAGGAGAAACAGAGGAAATGATTTACCCACCATCATTGCAGGGGGAATTGGCGTTTTCTATAATCCATCCCCATTCCTTCCCATATTTGACTGTATCTACCTTGGAGAATCTGAAGGGAAAGTTGAAGAGATCTTTAGAAATTTTCCGAAAAAAAGAGAAAAGCAACTTGAACATCTGAACAACTTCAGTAATGTCATTATCAGTGAAAATTACGAGTTCGAGTATGAAGGTGAGCTGGTTAAAAAGATAAAAGGTGAAAGGAAACAGATTTTCAGGTCAAGGCTTTTCTCTTCATATCCCTCCCATTCCTGCTTCATAAGTGATGAAACAGAGTTCAAGAACATGTACCTGATAGAATTAAATAGAGGTTGCTACCAGATGTGCAAATTCTGCGTTGCTGCATACATGGGACTCCCGTATAGAGAGAAGAACATCGACGTTGTTGAAAGAGAAATCTCAGATGCGAAAAATTACACGGAAACAGTGGGATTGATCGGAGCAGGTGTAACCGACTATTCAAAATTGGACAGAGTCTATGAAATACTTAAAGAGCAGGATATGAGGGCTTCCTTCTCCTCACTGAAAGCCTCCTCAAGCTCTGAATACATTTTCAAGATAATTGAAATCTCCAAACAGAAAACAGCAACCATTGCTCCGGAAACGGGTAATGAACGCTTAAGGTTCTTAATAAACAAAACCGTCAAGGATAAGGAATATTTCAACTTCTGTGAAAAACTCCTATCTTCAGGCATCCAAAATTTAAAGCTCTACTTCTTAATAGGACTTCCGGAAGAAAACCTTCAAGACATTGAGTCAATTGCTGAAATGGTAAGTGAATTTAGAAGAATAGCTTTAACTTACTGGAAATTGCGAAAGAAAATAGGCAAAATAACAGTAAGTGTAAATCCACTAATTCCAAAACCATTCACACCTTTTCAGTGGTACGGACTGCCAAGAAGGCCTGAAATTGAAAGGAAAATACGCCTTTTAAAAAAACTCTTATCAAAAATTCCAAATGTAAACCTCTCTATAGAAAGCTTAAAACTTGCTCTCACTCAATCGGTCATATCAAGGGGGGACCCAAGAGTGGGAGAAGCAGCCGCAATTTCAATAATTGAAGGGATAAACATGAAAAGAGCTTTAAAGGAAGTAAGATTGGATTTTGATAGCTTATACTCAAGAGAAAGGGGAAAGGAAGAAGTACTACCATGGGACTTTATAGATAGTGGAATAGACA
>CAZJFY010000043.1:0-7720 GCA_964545225.1 uncultured bacterium
ATACCGTGCCACTGGGTGTAGTCAGCAGCCATCATCTCAGCACCCATTCTGAACCCACGTCCTTCATGGTGCCATCCATGGTACATAGCCTTAGCTGGCCTTGGTACCCATCCACCGTTGATAACCTTGAGGAGCTTCTCCTTAATCTTAACAGGGTTGAACACTCCTCCAAACTTCTTGGGGTTCTTCCTTGCATACTTCATAGCAAGCTTGTTCCAGTAAACGAATGCTCTCCTTAGCTCGTTGTACTGAAGGTTAACAAGGTCTGCCTGGAGGAAGTAGTCCGTTACAAACTCTGGAGCGTGACAGTTCTTACATACAGCTTCCATTCTCTTACGCTTGGTCTTCCAGTCGCCAAGCTTTTCCTTAAACCACATGGTTCTGTATGACCATGGAGCCTGAGACTCCCATGCAAGCCTTGCACTTACGTTGTGGGTTCCCTCAACTCCTGGTGCTGCATCCATGTGACATGTTGTACAGGTTGGAACAGGAATTGGAATTCCAGCCTGCGATGACCTGTAACCAAGATCCCACTCCTTATAGTGGGTCATGAAGATGTTTCCGTGCTTGGACTCAAGATACTCCTCAATGTGCGGATGGTCAGGACCTATGTGACACTCACCACAGGTGTAAGGGTTCCTTGCAACTGCTACATCAAACGTATGCTTGGGGTGACAAGCATCACACTCACCAACGCTTCCATCCCAGTGAAGTGCACCTATGTTGTGGCACTCTTCACAGCCAGCCTTTGTTGCAACGACTGGTTCCCAGATAGCTCTGTCTGCATTAGCATAAAGCCAGAATGGATAACAGTGCTTGCTCTCTGTGTGCTCTCTGACCTCCTTGGGGTGACACATTGAACAGTCCTTAGGTGTTGGGTGTCCTGCAACAATTGGACCACCGGGACACTGGAAAGCATCTCCGTCTGACGCGCTTGCTCTGTGGCACGCAGTACAGCCGATTCCTAACTTCGCGTGCTTACTTTGAGCCCACTGCTCAATCACCTTTGGAGCGACACCTTTTTCAAGGTGACACTTCACACAGTCCTTTGAGGCGTCTGGTACCTTAACCCCACCTACAGACATCCCGTAGGATGCTGCACCAAGGATGAGGGTTAGGAGACACGCCTTCAAGCCTGTCCTGAGTTTACTCATAACTGCCCTCCCTTTTAAAAGTTTTGGATTGAACACAACCACACATCTCCTCTCCTCCCTCTTTCTTCCTTATTTGCTTATAGGAAATCTTAACTTTACCCATTTTTGCCTCCCCAATCCTGCCTTAACAAGCTTAAGGTTCCATAACAACACCTTGCATTCCAACAACCCACACAGTATAGAGGCGCTGAGAGGATATTATAAATGTAAAAATCCTTGATGTCAATTTCACCCTCTCACCATGTAGAAACTTAACAAGCGTTTAAAAGTATAGCATAAATTGTAGCGAATTATATTATAAAATTACTGCTTAATGCTATATCAACATGGAGAGGTCATGAGGAAAATATTTACAGAACTTGCACCTTCACCTGTTGGGCCCTATTCACAGGCGGTAGTCTCTGGAAACCTTGTCTTCGTATCTGGACAGATTGGCATTGATAAGAACGGCAACCTTGCCAGCGGAATAAGAGAGCAGACTGTTCAGGCATTAAAGAACATGGAAGCTATTCTTAATGCTTCTGGTGCAAGCAAGTGCAGTATTCTGAAAACCACAATATACCTTAAGGAAATTTCTACCTTCAAGGTGGTAAACGAAATTTATTCCGATTTTTTCTCAAACTGTCCTGTATTTCCAGCAAGGTCAACGGTTGAAGTTTCAAACCTGCCGCTTAACGCCCTTGTTGAATTAGAGTGCATAGCATGGATAGGTTAGGGAACCTGTTCGTTGTTGCAACACCGATAGGAAACCTTAAGGACATAACTTTAAGGGCTATAGAAACTTTAAAAGAGGTTAACTACATCGCCTGTGAAGATACAAGGAGAACGAGAAAGCTCCTTTCCCATTTAGGAATTAAAGGGAAAAAGCTAATATCTTACTTTGAACAGAAAGAGAGGGTTGAAGCAAAGAAAATTTTAAAACTCCTCAAGGACGGGAATGACGTTGCACTTGTCAGCGATGCAGGAACACCATGTATAAGTGACCCCGGATACGTGCTTGTAAAACTTGCAAGGGAAAATGGGGTAAAAGTTATTCCTGTCCCGGGTCCATCTGCAGTAATTGCTGCCCTCTCAGCATCAGGCTTCCCAACAGATAAGTTCATCTTCATGGGTTTCCTGCCAAGGAAAAGGGGGAAACTTTTAGAAACTATTGGGAAGATTGCGGACCTGAATGTAACAGCTGTAGCTTATGAATCACCCCACAGAATTAGAACAACCCTTGAAACTATAGAATCAGAGTTTCCAGAGATAGAAATCGGCATATACAGGGAGATAACAAAGGTGAATGAGGAGTTTTTAAAAGGGAATGCTACAGAACTTTTAAAGAACATTAAAGGGAAAGAGAAAGGAGAATTTGTTCTTATATTTGCCCCATTTAAAAGGAGGGAGGAAATAGACATTAAGGACATCATAATTGAACTTAAAAATAAAGGATACTCCTTAAAAGAAGCAGTAAGGGAAGCCTGCAAACTTACAGGCTTCCGAAAAAACACCGTCTATAGAGAAGCACTTGAGATATTTGGAACTGAAGGCTGACAGGGAACCAATTCTCCGTTTCTGTACTCATAAGCCCTTATCTTACAGGGACCCCCTATAAACCTTTCAACATCTACGAAAGAGGCATAATCAACGTTGAACCACTTTACAGTAAGCTCAAGCGCAACCATAGGGTCAAAATCCTTACAACTGTAAGCGTCAAGGCTAAAGAACCTCTCCTCTGGCCATGTGTGGATTGTACAGTGACTCTCAAGCCATATTGAAACTCCTGAAACCCCGCTATCCTCAGTCGCTCTCCTTCTCAGAGTTTCTTCCATAAACTGAAGGGTTTTACTCTTAACGTTCTCCTCTGAAAGCTTCTTGACAAACTGCTCAAGTTCGGACTGAGCGAACGGAAACCTTGCAACTATGGGAGGATAAACGAGAGTCATATCAAGCTTTTTAGCAACTTCCTCCATGTAGTCATAAATGGGTTGAATAGCGTTTATCCTTGATATATCACTTACAGTTGCATCCATCATTACGTGTCTTCCAACGAATTCCATCTCTTCCTCCTAAATTCACTTTTTAAGGGGAACAACATCAACAGTAATGGTTGCTTCAATGTCTCCAAAAAGGTGAATTCTCACATCGTAAGTTCCAGTTTCCCTAATGGGCTTTTCAAGAATTATCTGCCTTCTTTCAATGTCATCAAATCCCGCTTCATGTAAAGCCCTTTCAATCTGAGAAGTTGTAACTGAACCGAAAAGCTTTCCTTCCTCTCCTGCTTCATGCTCTATGGTAACCCTTACAGATGAAAGCCTCTCCGCAAGTTCCTTGAACTTTTCCATCTCCTTCTCAACCTTCCTCTTCAAAGCTTTAAGCTCGCTTTTTACCCTGTTTATGTTTGATTGGGTTGCCTCAAGAGCAACACCTTTTGGAATCAAATAGTTTCTGGCATACCCATCCTTAACGTTTACAACGTCACCAACCTTTCCAAGCTTTTCCATATCTTTAATTAGAACAACCTTCATAATCTACCTCCTTTCAATTTTCTAAAGTTAAACCAAAAATCAAAGATACCAATAATTGCAGCTGCCAAAAAACCTATAACTGGAAAGAAAACAAATACGAAGAAGAGAAGGAACTTTGTTGCTGTTCCCATCTTCTCAAGGAAAACAAGTGAAACTGCAAGCCCCTGATTTATAAACAGGCCAAAAGTTGCTATAACCAGATTCCTGCCAACGAGCACCGCCTCAGGAAAGAAGTTTAAAAGGGAAAATATTCCTCCCAATATAAAAAGAGCAATTGGATAGTAACCAAAGCTAAGGCTTTTAAAGTTGAAGTTCCTCTTCGCCACTACATGAGCAGTACCAATGAATAGGGCTGAAAGCACGGAACTTGAAAGGAAATAGAAACCCCACCTTACATCGACCAACCAGCTCAAATTTTTCAGAACTTCTTCGGGCAAACCAAAAACTACATCCTCAAAAACAGAGCCACCAAACATCAAGAGGGTAAGGGAAGCAACTAAAATTCTCAAATCGGTTATGAAATAGAAGGCAGCTCCCGCAACAAACAGCTCTGCAACGTTAAGCGCTGTTCTTTTATCAACAACAAACAGCACTAAAGCCACCATAAAAGAAAAGCTTGCAGTAATTGGCATACCAAACCTGATTGATGAAAGGTAAAAGAGTGCGGGAACAAAAAGGGATATCCCCCATGCTAAAGGCACCGTCTGGTCGAAGACAAGCAGCAACCCTGTAAACAGGGAAACTGCAACAAAAGCTATTAGCGGCAAAAACCTTTCCATCATCCTATCTTTACAAAAGGAAGTAGTGCAAGATGTCTGGCTCTTTTAACAGCTCTTGCAAGCTGTCTCTGATGCTTCGCGCAGACTCCGGAAATTCTCCTTGGAATTATCTTACCCCTTTCGCTAACGAAAGGTTTTAAAAGGTCAACATTTTTATAGTCTATTGTTTCAATTTTTTCCGCACAAAACTTACAGTACTTTTTTCTTCTAATAAATCTTCTCTTTTCAACAGCCATTATAAACCTCCTTAAAATTCAATGTCATCAATGTTTACACTTTCCTGAGAACTCTTCCCGGAAATAAGCTGAACCCTATCTGCAACAACCTCTATTTTTGAACGCTTCTCTCCACCTTCTGTTTCCCATGAGGATTGCCTCAATCTCCCCTCAACAATTATCTCAGAACCTTTATTGAACCTCGTAACTGCTCTATCTGCAGCATCTCCCCAAACAACAATGTCAATAAAGGAAGTCTCTTCCTGCCAATTCCCGCTCTTATCCCTGTAAGGTCTGTTAACCGCTATGGTAAAGCGGGTAAAGGGTGTTCCCCCATTTGTGTGGGAAAGCTCCGGATCTCTTGTTAATCTTCCTATTAAGAAAACTTTATTTAGATTCGCCACTTTCCTCCTCCGACTTTTCAAACTTCTCCTTCAAAGCCTTAACCTGTGAAGGTTTAAGCCTAAATGAAAGATACCTTATAACGTCTTCGTTAAGCCTAAAGAAATTCTCAAGGTTCTTGACAAAATCCCTCTCCCTTGTAAACACATTTGTCAAGACATAGTAACCCCTATCATAATCATCTATAGGATAAGCAAGCTGTTTCTTCCCCCATTTGTCCACGTTGATTACCTTACCTCCAAACTTCTCTATGGAAGCATTAACCTTCTCAATAGCTTTTTCTGTCTCCTCATCTGACAACGTCGGTCTAAGTATGTAAACGGTTTCATAGTAATACTCTCTCATCTTAACCTCCTTGATTACAGTAGCTTAAAGTTTTCTCGTCAATTTCCCTTTTGCTCAAAATTCTTTCAATGCAATCCACTGCCCTTTCGATGGATGCCTGTACCTTTTCAAGATCATCCTCCTTAAAAGGAGAAAGGACATAATCTACAACCTGCTCCCTTCGCTCAGGCCTACCTATCCCAACTCTTAACCTTGGAAAATCTGAAGTCCCAAGATATCTTTGTATAGACTCAAGCCCTTTGTGACCACCACTTCCGCCTTTTAACCTTAACCTGATTTTCCCAACTGGAAGATCAAGGTCATCAAGCACAACCAAAATCTCCTCGGGCTTTATCTTGAAAAACCTACAAACCTGAAAAACGCTTTCCCCGCTTAAATTCATGTAGGTTGTAGGTTTCAGAAGTAAAACCTTTTCATTATCAATCCGAACTTCGGAAATTTCTCCCTTAAACTTGCTTTCTGAAAACTTAACTCCTAAACGCTCCGATAGGGAATCAAGCACCATCCATCCAACGTTGTGCTTAGTAAACCTGTACTTTTCTCCAGGATTTCCAAGGCCAACCACTAACTTTACCATCCTATTCTGTAGTTTCCTCTTCTGTTACTTCTTCTGCTGCTGGAGCTTCCTCAACCTCTGTAACAACAACTACTGCAGTTTCAGGATCCTCAAGAATCCTTACCCCCTCAGGAACATCAAGCTCTTTTACATGAATAGCATCTCCCGCGTGAAGACCTGAAATATCAACAACTATTTTCTCAGGTATGGCTCTTGGGAGCGTCTCAATTTCAAGTTCTCTCATCATTATTTCGAGAACCCCGCCTTCCTCTGTAACTCCAATCGGAGTACCTACAAACTCAAGCTCAACGGTTGTTGTTATTGTTTCTCCAAATGTCACTTCCTGAAAGTCAAGGTGAAGAGGAACATCTCCAAGATGGTTATACTGCACATCCTTTAAAATGCACGTTCTAACATCACCATCAATGTCAAGGTTTATCAAACCATGATGGTGTTTCAAGAGTTTCAGTGCGCTTGCAGGGATAGCAATTGGAGTTGCCTCTGGTCTCTTGCCCCCATAAATGATGGCTGGCAAAAGGCCTTCCCTTCGCAACTTCCTTGCTACCCCTTTTCCTGTACCCTTTCTCAGGGTAGCTTTCAGTTCTACTACACTCATTTTCATCCTCCTTAATTTTTTCTTCAGGGAAAGCAGGCAATATTTACATTCAAAAGGTGCTTTTGTCAAGTGTTATGAATGAACTCAAATTGATGAAGCCATTTAAAGTTCAACTTCGTTAGGAATAACAAGAAGGTTTTTCTTAACCTTTCTTGAAAGCGATTTTAAAGCATCAGTTGGAGCAAGGTTTGAGATCTCCTCTAACCTTCCATCCACATTTACAAGAATTACATCAACACCTGATGGTGAGTAATAGGAATAAGCAACTTTTGAAGGTTCAACTGTTGCCATATAATAATCATGATTTAAACCGAGCCTATCAAGCTTCTCCTTCGCTTGGACAACAATTTGAGGATCCTCTATCTCTATAACTTTAAAGAATTTCCTTCCAATAAATCTTGAGCACAAATCACTTAAAATCCTGTCCTTCGAATCAGCCATCTGGTAAATCGTGGCAATAATGTTTGCATCTGTCAATAAAAAGAACTTATCAACATCCACGCTCTTCAAAACGGACTTGAGAATAGGATCAAGGTTTTGAAGTTTTCCGTCTTCCAATAAGTCCCTAATTCTCCTTACAACTTTTCTTAAAATGACCTGAGCAGATATGTTTATCTTGTGAAAGTAAACTGTCCAATACATTTGATACCTTGACATAACGTATGATTCAAGAGCATTGAAGCCTCTGTAATCCCAAACAATACTTCCACTTTCAAGAAGTATTGATACCAGAATTCTATTTACGTCAACTTTGCCGTAAGAGACTCCCGTATAAAAAGCATCCCTTCTCAGATAATCAAGCCTATCGCAATCAAGCTGACTTGATATTAATTGATAACTGAAAGGCTTCTCATGTTTTTTCCTTACTATTGATATAACCTCTTTCATCTGAAAACTATCTATAATTCCCTCAGACTCAAGCTTTTCAATTGCCTTTACAGATAGTTCCTCGTGGGAATATGGAAGTATCGTTCCTTCAAGAGCATGGGAAAAAGGGGAATGGCCAAAATCATGAGTCAAAGCAGCAATGAATATGCTCTCCTTCAAGGTTTCATCAACTTTAAAACCCTTCTCTTCAAGAAAAAGAACAGCTTTTTTAACCAACCACAATACACCCAAAGAGTGCTGAAACCTTGTATGTTC
>CAZJFY010000044.1:0-7633 GCA_964545225.1 uncultured bacterium
AAGGGAGCTTCTGAAAACAGAGAAAACTTTCTGGTGGGAAAAAGGAATTTAGCCTAAAATGGGAAGTGTAAATGAAATTTACTATTAACCCAGGAGAAAAAAGAAGCTACTTTGGAGGTTCAACCCATTCCCTATCGCTAATAGAAGTTATCGCTACCGGCTATGAAACATTTGGAAATGACATGCCCAGGCATATAAGGTTCATGGGAATCGAAGTGGAAGATATCCGAACCTTTAAGAACTCCTTAACAGAACCAGTTAAAAAAGCCTTTCCTGATTTAATCGAAAAAATACGGGAACATATCCACTCAGGTCAAGAAAAGCAGAACCCTTTTAAAAAGTTTCCAAGATAAAAAGGAGGATTGAATGTGCGTAGGAGTTCCAATGAAAATTATTGAGCTTGACTACCCAATGGCTGTAGCCGAAGCAAAAGGAGTAAGAAGAAACATAAGTGTCATGCTCCTTCCTGAAAGCGAGGTAAAGATTGGGGATTACGTAATGGTACACGTTGGAAACGCAATTGAAGTTATAAACAAGGAAGCCGCAGAAGAGATATGGAAAGCATTTGAGGAAGTACTCTCAGCCATAGAGGAACAAAATGCATGAAACATCCCTGGTAATGTCAATGATGAACGCAATAAACGAAATTGCTAAAAGGGAAAAAGCAAAAAGGGTAATGAAAGTAAAAGTGAGAATAGGAAAAATGTCCGGAGTTGTTATTGATTCATTCCAGTTTGCTTTTGAAGCTCTAAAATCGGAAAATCCGCTAACGGAGATTGCCGAGCTTGTCATTGAAGAGTGCCCACTAATTTATGAATGTCAGGACTGCGGCAATAGATTTGAATCAGATAACATCTACTTTCCAGAATGTCCAGAATGTGGCTCATTAACGCTCAAAACTGTATCTGGCGAAGAACTTGAAATATCTAACGTTGAACTGGAGGTATAAATGCACATACCTGACGGTTACGTATCACCAGCCACCTTTGTTTCAGGATATATAGTATTCACTCCTCTCCTCATATTAAGCTTTAAAAAACTTACATCTAAACTTTCAGAAAGAACCTTGCCGCTAATCTCAGCTCTTTCTGCTCTCTCTTTTGTAATAATGATGCTTAACATACCAATCCCTGGAGGAACGAGCGGCCATGCAATAGGAACAGCAGCCATCTCAATCCTGATTGATCCATGGATAGCTTCGCTATCGGTTAGCATCGTTCTCCTAATCCAAGCACTATTCTTTGGAGATGGAGGCATAACAACCTGGAGTCTAAACTCTCTTGCAATGGGCTTCTTAGCATCATTTTCAGGGTTTTACACCTGCAGAGCATTAAACAGGTTCTTAAATCAGAAAATCTCATCCTTCATTTCGGGATGGGTCTCAATAGTTGTAGCATCCTTTTTTGTAGCAGTAGTGCTTGGAATACAACCTTTAATAGCTTCAGAGAATGGTAAAGCTCTTTACTTTCCATTTGATTTAAAGGTAACTATCCCGGCCATTGTTCTATCCCACATGCTCTATTTTGGGATTGCAGAAGGAATATATACAACAATAGTTACGAGTTTTATCAGGAAAGTCAGGGAGGAAAGATGAGAAGGAATCTATTCCTGCTCCTTTTAATCTTGATACTGCTTGTCCCTGCTGGTCTGATAACTGAAAACCCGGCATGGGGAGAATGGGATGCTGAATTCTTCAAGGAAACCATAGGGTACATACCAAAGGGAATTGAAAACGCCATATCTGTAGTAAGACCTCTGATTCCAGATTACTCATTACCCGGAACAAATCCCGTTCTCTCGTACTACATATCGGCTATAACCGGTAGCTTACTGCTAATCTCGTTTTTCTACCTTGTATACTTCATTACAAAAAGGAAAAAAGCATGAAGGAAAAACTCCTTGGTTTAGGCTACCTGATAACAGTCATTTACCTTTCTGCATGCCACAGTATTCCATCAATGCTATTGATATTATCGTTTCTCATAGCCATATCCCGCGGAGAAACGATACGAATTCTTAAAAGAACAATCCTGTCCGTTGCTGTACCAAACTCCATTGTAACTGCAGGCTATGCAGTAATGGGAAATAGCAACTGGCTAACATTTGCCACCATATTTAATTTAAGGGTACTCACTATAACCTTTCTAACACTTTTAATAACCAGCAAATGCAACCTCTTTAAAATTCTTAGCTTCTCAAAGACCCTTTCAACGCTACTAACGTTGACTTACAGTCAGATAGCACTTTTCAAGAACACCTTAAATGAATTTAAGCTGGCATTTAAAAGCAGAGCTTTGACAAAACCTGATAAAAAGGACCTGCATAACTTCATAGCATCATCAAGCTATTTCTTTCTAAACAAAGCACTCAATAGCTCGGAAGAGATGACACAAGCAATGAAATCAAGAGGTTTCTTCAATGATTGACCTTAAAGATATCCATTTCCATTACAATGGGAAACCTGTATTTTCAGGACTTAATCTGCACATAGCAAATGGAGAAAAAACTGTAATAGTAGGAGTTAATGGAAGTGGAAAGTCAACACTGCTTAAAATAATGGATGGACTTCTCTTTCCCCAAAAGGGAACCCTCCATTTCAATAACCTTCACATAACTCAAAACTCCTTAAAAGACAGGAAGTTTCAAAAGGAGTTCAGGAAATCCGTTGTTCTCCTCTTCCAGAACCCGGACACCATGCTTTTTAACCCTACAGTCTATGACGAAATAGCCTTCAGCTTGAGGCAACTTGGCATGGACTGTATAGATGAACGGGTAAGATACTGGGCAGAAAAATGCAACGTCATTCATCTCCTTGACACTCCTCCCTTTAACCTTAGTGGAGGTGAAAAAAAGAAAGTTTGCCTTGCTTCAATACTTGCCGTTGAACCTAAAGTCCTGCTCCTTGACGAACCAACATCAAACCTTGATCCTCCTACTATAGGCTGGCTCGTTGAACTGCTTGATGAACTTAACATAACAACTGTCATTGCAACACATAACCTCAGCCTTGCACCTGAACTCGGGCAAAGGTGCATAGTACTATCAAGAGAACACTCAATCATTGCAGATGACAGCGTTGAAAGTATAATGAACAACCATGAACTACTGCTAAAAGCAGAACTTGTTCACATCCACAAACACAAGCATGGAAAGATTGTCCATGCCCATTTTCACATACATGACTGGGACTAAAAACATGTACGGAGGGCGTTATGTGCGATACGTGTGGATGCAGTAATGGAAATACAAAAGCCGTTTCAGACAACTCAGCTAAAAGGAACGTTGAAGTAAAGGAAAGTCTCTTCAAACTTAACAACAGATATGCCGAGGAAAACAGGAAACACTTTGATGAGAAAGGAGCAGTTGCTATAAACCTTATTAGTTCCCCCGGTTCCGGGAAGACAACTCTCCTTGAGAAAACCATAGAGAAGCTAAAGGATGAAATCAGCATTGGAGTACTGGAAGGGGATATTGAAACTGAAAGGGATGCTGAAAGAATAAGGTCAAAAGGAGTTCCTGCAGTCCAGCTTACAACAGGAGGAGCGTGCCACCTTGAAGCTCCTCTCGTACACAAGGGATTCCACGCTCTTTCTCATCAACTGGATGGCAAACCCCTTGATCTGCTATTTATAGAAAATGTTGGCAACCTTGTTTGTCCCTCATCATTCTACCTTGGAGAACACTTGAGAGTTGTTCTAATCTCTGTTCCTGAAGGTCCCGATAAACCAGCAAAATACCCAAAAGCCTTCAGAACTTCAGACGTGTTTATCATCACAAAAGCCGACTTAATTCCATTTTTCGATTTTGACGTTGAGAAAGTTAAGGAGGAAGCACTCTCAATAAACCCCAAGCTAAAAACGTTCGTTGTCTCAGCAAAGACCGGAGAAGGTATTGATGAATGGTGCGAATTCCTGAAAGAACAGGTTAAAAGAGGGAAACAATGAGAATTGAACTCGCTCACGGAAGTGGAGGAAAGTTAACAAAGGAACTCATTGAAAATTTATTTCTTAAATACCTTGACTTTGATGAACTTAAGGCGCTCCAGGATGCATCCTACTTAAACGTAAAGAAAAACAGATTAGCAATGACAACTGACTCCTACGTGATAAAGCCAATCATCTTTCCTGGAGGAAACATAGGAAAGCTTAGTATATGTGGAACAATAAATGACCTGACAGTTAGCGGAGCAGAACCTGAGTTCATATCACTTGGACTAATCATAGAAGAGGGAATGGAGATTGAAACGCTTGAGCTAATTGTTCACTCTATTGGTGAAACAGCAAGAAGAGCAGGTGTAAAGGTTGTAGCTGGTGATACAAAGGTCGTTGAAAAAGGAAAATGTGATTCTATATACATAAACACAGCAGGAATAGGCACCATTAAACGAGAACTATCGCCATTAAGCATTAAACCAGGTGATGTAGTTATAGTTACAGGATATGTAGGAGATCACGGAATAGCAGTTTCCATTGCAAGAGAAGAGTTTGATATTGATGTTCCGGTGGAAAGCGATTGTGCTCCACTCAACAGCCTTCTGCTCCCCCTTCTTAATTTGGAAGGGATAAGATGGATGAGAGACCCTACAAGAGGAGGAGTTGCAACCGTACTCTGTGAATTATCAGAAACAGCGAGTCTTGGCGTAAAGCTTTATGAGGAGCATGTTCCGGTAAGGGAGGAAATAAGCTTTATATGTGAAATGCTTGGTTACGACCCTCTTTACCTTGCAAATGAAGGTAAAGCTGTGATTGTTTCTTCTAAAGAAATTGCAGAAACTGTTCTAGAAACCCTAAGAAAACACCCCCTTGGCGAAAATGCTGCCATCATAGGAGAGATTACGGATACATTTAAAGGCGTTAAACTCATAACAAAAATTGGAGGAGAAAGGTATATTGAACTCCTTGAAGATGACATACTACCAAGAATCTGCTGAGGTAATGATATGGAAACTATTACAAAGAACTTATCAGTTAATGAACTCATAACGACCATAAAAGCTTTATCTCCGAAAAGAAAAGTAAAAATCATGAACGTGTGCGGTTCTCACGAACACACAGTT
This sequence comes from uncultured bacterium, assembly GCA_964545225.1. GTDB lineage: Bacteria > Aquificota > Aquificia > Desulfurobacteriales > Desulfurobacteriaceae > CAZJFY01. The sequence continues at coordinate 5,057 of CAZJFY010000044.1, forward strand.
GCCTTTAGCGGGCTAAGGAGCCTTCTTCCAAAAAATGTGGAAATCGTTCCGGGTCCCGGATGTCCGGTATGTGTTTGCTCTGAAAGTGATATTGTAGCTGCTATCACCCTTTCAAAACAGAATGATGTAATTCTTGCAACTTACGGAGATATGTTAAGAGTCCCTACAAGAATTGGCTCAATTAGAAGCAATGGTGGAAACTACAAAATGGTTTCAGCTCCTCACGAAGTGCTGAAAATAGCAAAAGAAAATCCTGACAAAACAGTAATTTTCTTCTCAGTCGGATTTGAAACAACAACAGCTCCTACTGCTGCTCTATTGGAACTGGGACTTCCCAAAAACGTAAAGATACTTACCTCTCAAAAACTTACCCCTGAAATCATGGAGGTGCTTGTAAATGATTCAGAAGTCGGAGTTGACGCTTTTGTAGCACCCGGACATGTTTCTGCAATTGTTGGTTCAAATGCCTGGAAGACATTTCCCGAAAACTATGGAATCCCTACAGTTGTTGCCGGTTTTGAACCTGAAAACCTTCTCCTTGCAATTGCAAGAATACTGATCCAGATAAGCAACGGTGAAGCTAAGCTTGAAAATGTTTACAGCACAGTAGTTAAACCAAATGGGAACGTAAGAGCTTTAAGACTCATGTACAAGTTTTTTGAAAAGAAGGATGTAAACTGGAGAGGAATAGGACTCATACCAAAGTCTGGACTTGAGCTTAAGGAAGACTTTAAAGACATTGATGCAAAAAGGTTCTTTTCCTTACCGGAAATCAAAGAGGAAAAGGTACACGGATGTATATGCGATAGAGTTGTTCTTGGAAAGGCATATCCATCTGAATGTAAACTTTTCGGTACAGCCTGCACCCCAAGAAACCCAAAGGGTCCATGCATGGTCTCAATGGAAGGAGCATGCAATATCTGGTTTAGAAGCAAAACATCATGAGATTGAAAATAACAGTTACCGGAACAGTTCAGGGAGTTGGTTTCCGCCCCTTTGTTTACAGGCTCGCAAACCAGCTAAAACTAAAAGGGTACGTCCTTAACAACCTTTCAGGTGTAACAATTGAGGTAGAAGGAGATGAACCTTTACTAAAGGAGTTTCTGCTTCGCCTTGAAAAGGAAAAGCCTCCCATATCAAGAATTTACAGCCTTGAGTACAAATTTCTTGATGAAATCGGATACAACAGTTTTGAAATCAGGAAAAGCAAAAGGGATTCGGAATTTAAAGTTCTCATAATGCCGGATATTGCAACATGTGATGACTGCCTGAAAGAACTTTTCAATCCAGACGACAGGCGATACAGGTACCCTTTCATAAACTGCACAAACTGTGGACCAAGGTACACGATAATTGAAAAGCTTCCTTATGATAGAAAAAACACAACCATGAAAATATTCAAGATGTGTTCTCAGTGTGAGAAGGAATATAACGATCCAACAAACAGAAGATTCCACGCCCAACCAAATGCCTGTCCACTCTGCGGGCCACAAATATTCCTTACAAACACAAGCGGAGAAACTATAGCCAATGGTGAAGAAGCTCTAAGAGAAACTGTAAAAGCACTAAAAAGGGGGAAGATAATTGCAGTAAAGGGACTTGGTGGATTTCACCTCTTGTGCGATGCAACAAACTCAGAATCTGTAAAGGAGCTTAGAAGGAGAAAAAATCGCGAAGAAAAACCGCTTGCAGTGATGGTCCCAAACCTTGACTGGGCAAGGAAAGTTGCTGTGGTTTCACCACTTGAAGAACGGGCCTTAAATTCCATTGAAAAACCCATCGTTATACTTCGCAAAACCTCCAGATGCAACCACATACTATCCAGGGAATTATCTCCCGAAAATGAAACAGTAGGGCTTTTCCTTCCATATACCCCCCTCCACCATCTCATTTTAAGAGAGTTCAGTAAACCTGTTGTAGCAACAAGCGCAAACATTACTGATGATCCAATCGCAAAGGATAACGATGAAGCACTAAAAAGACTTTCAGGAATAGCTGACCTCTTCCTTCTGCATGATAGACCCATAAAAAGGAGATGTGATGACTCTGTTGTTGCTGTTATCTCCAACAGACAGGTTCCTATAAGAAGATCAAGGGGATTTGCTCCTTTACCAATAACCGTTCCTTTTGAGTTTGAAAAACCTGTCCTTGCCCTTGGTCCCTACATGAAAAACACAATTGCCATCGGAATAGAAGACAAGATTTTTCTATCACAACACATAGGAGACATTGACACGCCATTAGCCATGGAATTCTACAAGGAAACAGTAAAGGATCTCCTTTCCCTTCTTCAGGTTGAACCAGAAATCGTTGTCTGCGATAAACATCCAAACTACTACACCACAAAATTTGGTAAGGAACACTTCTCTGACAGACTCATTCAGGTTCAGCACCATCATTCCCATGTTGTCTCATGCATGGCAGAGAATGAAATCCCGTTTAACGAAGACGTTATCGGCTTCTCATTTGACGGAACAGGTTATGGTGAGGATGGAACAATATGGGGTGGAGAGGTACTCATAGCAAACTGTAGAGAGTTCAAAAGAGTATATAACCTTAAAACATTCCCGCTTCCCG
>CAZJFY010000045.1:0-7544 GCA_964545225.1 uncultured bacterium
AAGCTATCTGGACTTCTGGAGAACCTGTATCCTTCTCGTGAAGCCCATATTCCTCAAAGATTTCCTGTTTTACATCCTTATCTACTGTCATCAAAACCTGCTAATTTACTTTAAAGCGAGGATGAAATTTATCAAAGTAAGTGACAGTTGTAAAGTGTTATTTTAATTTTTCATAAACAGACTTTACTTTTTCTTCCATGTGGAGTTCTTTATCCTTTCGATCATCTATTCTCAATGTTGTTACGACCCTTTTTGCGCCTTTTTCAAATGGTTTTTGATGCATCAGTTTTGCGACTTCAAGGAGCTCATCAACGTCTCCCTCAACAACAGTTCCCATGGGATTTACTTGGAACTTCAACCCCTTTTCCTTAAGAACGGAGACACAATCTGCTACATATTTGCTAACGCTTGGAGTTTCTGTTCCAAGGGGGACAACAACTATTTCCATAAGAGCCATTACTCTTCCTCCTCCTCTTCCTGACCAAAAAGCTTATTGATCAGTCTTTCCCATTCCTCCCTGCAGTTTTCCGATTCACACTTCCCATCAAGTGGAACTATTGAAGTTCTCTCAATAACATCTTTTGAGACAAAGATAGGAGCTTTCATTCTAACAGCTATGTTTATTGCGTCGCTCGGTCTTGAATCTACTCTTATAACTTCTCCGTCACCTCTTTTTATTTCAATGACAGCAAAGTAGATTCCTTTATCAAAATCGTTGATTATGACTTTTTCAACCTCTCCGTTTAGCGTTTGAATGAGATCACATATGAGGTCGTAAGGGAAAGGCCTTGGGGGAGATGCTCCAAGCAGATGAGTTTCAAGTAGTTCTGCTTCATAATTCCCGACCCATATTGGGATGGCAAATCTGTCCTCCTCGTTTCCAAGTATTATGATAGGAAGGTTGCTGACGTTGTCCTTCGTTACTCCAATAACTGATACCTCAATCATCTAAAACTCCCGTTAAAACGTTTTCAGGTTTCCCTTTCAAGAAGTATGGAGAAGTCTCTTCAATTTTAACCTTCACAAATCTACCGATTAACTCTTTATGTCCATCAACAATTACAACTTTGTTGTCTCTGGTTCTGCCTATAAGCTTTGTTCTATTCTTTGGACTTTCGCCTTCAATGAGAACTTCTTCAACATTCCCGAGACGCTGAATGTTCCTTTCCTCTGCCTGCTGTTTTAAAAGCTCACTTAAAATTCTAAGTCTCCTGTTTTTCTCTTCCTTTGAGACATCATCCTTAAAGCTGTAAGCTTTTGTTAACGGTCTTGGAGAATATTCAAATACGAAAGCTTGATCAAAGATGCAAGTTTCAACAAGCCTTAACGTATCTTCAAAATCCTTTTCCGTTTCTGAAGGGAATCCAACTATGAAATCTCCAGATATTGATATGTTTGGAACAGTTTCCCTTAACATTAAGACCTTCTCTATATACTCTTCTCTTGTGTATCCCCTGTTCATCATTTTAAGTATCCTGTTTGAACCGCTTTGAGGTGGAAGGTGTACGTACTCGCAGACTTTTGGTAAATCCCTAATAGCTTCAGCTATTTTCTTTGTAAAACCGGCAGGATGGGATGTTGTAAATCTTATTCTTTCAATTCCTTCAATTTTTGAGACCATGTAAAGGAGATCTGCAAGATCAACTCTTTTCTCTAAGCTAATTCCATAAAAGTCAACGTTTTGCCCAAGAAGGTGAACTTCTTTAACGCCTTTATCGGCAAGTCTCTTTACTTCTTCGACAACGAGTTCCGGAGGAACGCTCCTTTCTCTTCCTCTTGTAAAGGGAACTATGCAGTAAGTGCAAAATCTGTTACATCCCCTTTGAACAGTTACATAAGCAACATAAGGGTTTGTTGTTATCTGATCAATTTCCGGTATAACGTTTTCATCTTCCGTTCTTTCCTGGAGTACCTCAATTAAGGGTTTTCTTACATTGAGCCTTTCCAGTAGCTTATCAACTCTGTGGAAGTTATACGTTCCAAATATCAGATCTATCTTTGGATAACGCTTTATAAGCTCTTCACTTTCTTTCTGTGGTATACAACCGGCAACCGCTAACGTAAAAGGTTTCCTTTCCTTAAGAGCTGATAATTTACCAATGAAGCTGTATGCTTTATTGTCAGGCTTTGCCCTGACGCTACAGGTATTAACGATAACGACATCCGCCTCTTCCGGGGTTCCTGCAGGGGTATACCCTGCCCTTTTAAGAATTCCTGCCATCTTCTCTGAATCTGAAACGTTCATTTGACATCCGAACGTTTTAATGTAAAACTTCATGCACATTCTCCAAAACCTTTCAGATTTAAGTTCACTATCAATATAAACCTATTCACAAGGATGTGGTATCCTTGCACCTCTTGGATAAACGTATATTTCAACTCTTCTGTTCAAAGCCCTTCCTTCTTTGGAATCATTTGGAGCTATTGGCTTCTTTGGCCCGCATCCAAAGGTTAAAATCCTTGAAGGGTCAACACCGTTAAGGACAAGTTCATTTTTTACCGCCATGGCTCTCTTTTCTGATAGTGAAACGTTGTACTTGAAGCTTCCTGTACTGTCAGTGAAACCGGCAACCACAATTACATTGCTTGGATCTTGATTTATTGTGTTCGCTATCTTCCTTATGGTGTCTTTTGCTGAAGGCTTTAACTCATAGCTATCGAAGTTAAATAGAACGCTGTCTTTTATTACTACCCTTACCTTTTCAGGATCTTTTACAACAGCAACAGGCTTTTCCTTTGAGATAGGGGTTTTGTTGTAAGTTCCCTGTGTATTGTCTACAGGTTGCACGCCAAGATCATCTCCAAGGCTCTTTGCTTGCTGATCTAAGATGTAGCCTATTGTCCCTCCGATAATAGCTCCAGCGGCTGCACCTATTAGAACCCTTTTAGCTTTTCCATGTTTTGGACCCGTTACTGCTCCAGCAACTCCTCCAACGACAGCTCCAATTGCAGCCCCGGTTGCGGTTTTGCTTGGTTGGCCCTGTTGTGTTGTTGCACACCCAACAAAAAGTGCTGAACAGATAAATAATGTTAAAATTTTCCTAAACATTTTTCCTCCTCAATATATATTGACGTTTTCTTTAATTTAACCCTGCAATTGGAGGATATCAATGGAAGTAAAGGAGCTTGCAAGAAAAGCAAAAGAGGAAAGTTACAGGCTTGTTGATGTTTCAACTAAGATTAAGAATGAAGTTCTTATCAGAGCTGCAGAGCTTATAGTTGAGGAGACAGAGAAAATAGTTTCTGAAAATAGGAAAGACCTTAAAGCAGGTGAGGAGAAGGGACTTTCCAAGGCAATGCTTGATAGACTTCTTTTAAATGAAAAGAGAATTAAAGGTATGGTTCAAGTTCTTCATGACGTTGCTTCTCTCAACGACCCTGTGGGAGAAATAGTGAAGATGTGGAAGAGGCCCAACGGATTAAGGATTGGGAAGATGAGGGTTCCTCTTGGTGTTGTTGGGATAATTTATGAATCAAGGCCAAATGTTACAGTAGAAGCGGCATCACTCTGTATCAAGAGTTCAAACTCTGTCATTTTAAAGGGAGGATCTGAGGCCATAAATTCAAATAGAGTTTTAGTAAACATTTTGAGAAAGGCGGCAGGAGAGGTGGGGTTTCCTGAGGATGCTATTCAGTTCGTTGATACGACAGAGAGGGAAGTAGTTGCTGAAATGCTTAAACTTGATGAGTACATAGATGTCATAATACCAAGGGGAGGAGAGGGACTTATAAGGTTTGTCGCTGAGAACTCCACAATTCCTGTTATAAAACACTATAAAGGTGTTTGTCACGTTTTTGTTGATAAGTTCGCTGATCTTGAGAAGGCATGGAATATATGTTTTAACGCAAAAGTTCAGAGACCAGGTGTCTGCAATGCTATGGAGACAATGCTTGTGCATTCAGCTATTGCCGATGCTTTCATGCCAACGATGATAGACCTTTTTAAAAAAGCTAAGGTTGAACTGAGAGGCTGTGAAAGAACGAGAACTTATGATCCGAATTACATAAAGCCTGCAACTGAAGAAGATTGGTATGAGGAGTATTTAGACCTCATACTCGCAGTAAAGGTTGTTGATTCTTTGGATGAGGCCATTAACCACATAAACACCTACGGTTCACATCACAGCGATGCCATTGTGACCGAGAATTACACGAATGGGATGAATTTCATTAATAGAGTTGATTCTGCAGCTGTTTACATTAACGCCTCGACAAGATTTACAGATGGAAACGTTTTTGGACTTGGTGCTGAAATGGGAATAAGCACCGACAAGATCCATGTAAGAGGCCCAATGGGGCTTGAAGATTTAACCATTCCAAAGTACATAATATTTGGTGACGGACAAATAAGGCAGTAAGATGAAATCCTGGCTTGGGACTTTAGTCTTCTGGTTTTTCTTTGTTCAGATTTTTATCTGGATTCCTGTTGCTTTCTATCAAAGGTTGAGGAAAGGGAGGTAGATTCTGGATATCCTGTTTGGAGGAAGTTTCAACCCTGTCCATATTGGTCACCTCATAATAGCACAGGATGTACTTGAGATTATCGGAGCTGAAAAAGTGATTTTTGTTCCTGCATACATTCAACCTCTTAAAGGAGAACTCCTGTTCCCTCCCAGCTTTAGGTTTGAACTGTTAAAAGTCTCTATTGAGGATAATCCAAGATTTTCTCTTTGGGATGTTGAGATAAAAAGTAAAAGAGTTTCCTACACGGTCGAAACACTGAGATTGTATTGGGAAAAGAGGAAGAGGAAACCCCTTTTTTTAATGGGGATAGACTCTCTTCTAACTTTCCACCTGTGGAAGGAACCGGAAGAAATTTTGAAGCTTTCAACGTTAATCGTTGCAAACAGAGGGGACTATAAGCCGGAAATGATTGAAAACTACCTAAAGGATACTTTGGGATTGAGTAAAGAGGAGTTTTCTTTTGAGCTATCTGCGAAAGACATCCTCTCTTTAAAAGTTCTGGTTCTGAGGACGAGGAGAATTGACATAAGTTCAACGGAGATAAGGAGTAGGATTAGGAAAGGTAAAAGCATAAAATACCTTGTTCCACAAAAGGTTGAGGAGATGATAAGGAGGTCGAAATGCCTATAAGAAAGATGTTTAACAAGATGGGGCTAAGGGATATTAAGCCAGAACTCCTTGAAGGAAAAAAGGTTTTTGTAAGAGTTGATTTTAACGTTCCTATGGAGAATGGGGTTATAACTAATGATAAGAGAATTAAAGCAGCTCTTCCAACAATTAATTACCTGATTGATCATAAAGCGAGAGTCATTCTCTGTTCTCACCTTGATAGACCGAAGGGGTGGGATGAATCTTTAAGCCTTAAGCCTGTTGCAGAGAGGCTGTCAAGGTTGCTTGATAAGGATGTCAAGTTTATACCTGATTGTGTTGGGGAAATGGTTGAGAGGGAAGTGGAAAGCTTGAAGGGGGGAGATGTAGCCCTTCTAGAGAATGTCAGGTTCTACAAAGAGGAAACTGAGAACGATCCCGAATTCTCTAAAAAGCTCTCAAGGTTAGCAGATATCTACGTTAATGACGCGTTCGGTACGGCTCATAGAAAACATGCATCAACTTTTGGGATTGCAAAGTTTGTTAAGTTAGCTGTTGCGGGATTTCTTCTTGAGAATGAGATAAGGTACCTTCAGAAAGCTCTTGAAAATCCTGAAAGGCCTATGGTTCTCGTAATTGGTGGGTCAAAGGTCTCAAGCAAGCTCTCAGTAATTGAAAATCTTCTAAAAGTTGTTGATAAGATGTTAATTGGTGGTGGTATGGCATATACGTTTTTGAAAGCTCTCGGGTACGAAGTTGGAAAGTCCCTCGTTGAAGATGACCTTTTGCACGTTGCAAAGGAAATTATGGACAGAGCAAATGGAAATGGCGTTAAACTCTACATTCCTGTTGACAGCCATAACGCTGAAGAGTTTGATCCTAATAGTCCTTCAAGAATAACAACATATAAGGAGATACCCAAGGATATGATGGGTCTTGATATTGGTCCTGCAACGGCAAAGCTCTTCGAGGAAGCTCTTTATGATGCAAAAACCATTGTCTGGAACGGACCAATGGGAGTTTTCGAGTTTGAAAAATTTCGGTTCGGTACAATGGAAGTTGGGAAAGCTGTTGCTGAAAAGAAGGATGCTTTAACTATTGTAGGTGGTGGAGATAGCGTTGCTGCTCTCTCCATTCTTGGTTTAGAAAACAGCGTAAGCCACGTGTCAACAGGAGGAGGAGCTTTCCTTCAATTCCTTGCGGGGAAGGAACTTCCGGGAGTTGCCGCTCTCACTCCGAAAAGTTAAATCTGCATAAATGTGCTAAAGGACAGCCCTTGCAGTTAGGCTTCTTCCTGCAGTGAACTTTTGAGTGTTCCACGATTAGTGCATGAAATTCATTGTAAATGTGAACATTTCTTTTTATTGGTAAGATCTCCTTCTCAAACAGGGTCTTCACTTTCATATAACTTTCATCCTCTTTTTCTGTAATCCCAAGCCTGAAGAGGAGTCTCTTTGTATACGCATCAACAACGAAAGATGGTTTTTCAAAAGCATAAAGGAGAATGGAGTCTGCAGTCTCGTTTCCAATTCCCTTCAACTTAAGCAGCATTTTTCTAAGCTCTTCCTTTGGAACTCTTTTCAGTTTTTCCAATCCCCCACTTTCAATGATAAATTTTGAAAAGAGCTTTAACCTTTCAGCTTTCTGATTATAGAAACCTGCTGGTTTTATCAGTTCCTTTAACCTTGCAATATCAAGCTTTGCTATAGCTTCAGGGCTAAGGAGATTTTCTCTTTTTAGGTTCTCAATTGCCCTTTCGACATTTTTCCATGCAGTATTTTGAGTCAGTATTGCTCCAACACAGACTTCAAAAGGTGTTTCAGCAGGCCACCAGTTCTGTTTCCCATATGCCTTAAGGAGAAGGCTATACAGTTTCTTAAGAGAAATCCTGGCGTTTGCAGACATCATTCAGGCAAATCCTCCTCAGCCTTTCCCTATCTTTTCTGACTATTTCCCAGTCCTCTCCGACAGTTTTCAGAAAATTAACTAACCTTTCAATTTCCGGGTTTTTCGGTTTTGAAAGACTGTACTTTATCTTTACTCCCTCCCTTTTATCCTTAACAATTCCTAACTGTTTCATCCTTGAAAGGTGGGATGAAACTGTTGCCATTGAAAGATTAAGAATGAAAGCTATTTCACAGACGTAGGCAGGTCTTTCCTGAAGGATTTTGAATATCCTTAAGCGACTTTCTTCTCCTAAGACTTTAAGGACTTCTATAAATCTTCCCAAGTTTACCTCTTAACAGATTTTGCAATTCCTGGTTTTACCCAATCTGCTACTTCACCAGATGTTGCATCAAGAATTACAACGTTTTTAAAGTTTTTGCTCAGCAAATACGTGTAAGCAATGGCTCTAGCGCTACAATAAACGGTGTGCTATTTACTTCTCAATTTTCTTTGCACGATACAATTGCCAAAGTTGAACATTCGGTTTTTTCCAATAGTAAATCAGATGACAGTTTTCATGCAATTTTAGGGGAAATTACTGTTGA
>CAZJFY010000046.1:0-7507 GCA_964545225.1 uncultured bacterium
TAGGAGGGAATATGGAAGAGAAAATATTTGAAGCTTTAAGAAAACTGAATAAACCACTAAGAGCAAGGGAAATAGCAAAGTTCTTAGGAATACCTGCTGAGGAAAGGGAAGCATTAAGAAGAAAATTAAAGGAGATGGTAAAAAGTGGAAAGTTAATAAAGTTAAAAGGAGCTAAATTTGCCCTTCCTGAGAAACTCAACATCGTTGTAGGGAAATTCTGCGCATTCAAAGAAGGATTTGGTTTTGTGGATCCACTGGAAGGGGGAAAGGGTGTATTTATTCCCGGAAGAAACGTCTCTGGAGCTATGAACGGTGATATAGTAGCAGCACAAGTAATTAAAGAACTACCTGGAGGGAAAAAGGAAGGGAAAATAGTTTCCATTATAGAAAGAGCTGTTAAAAAAATTGTTGGAAGAGTGGAAAAACTAAAGAGACAATGCTTTGTTGTACCAGAAGATAAAAGAATCAGATATGACGTTATCCTGACGGGAGAAGATTGCAAGGAAGTTGAAGATAAAGATTACGTTGTCGTTGAAATCATTTCCTATCCCTCAGACACAAGAAACCCTGTAGGTAAAGTTATCGAAAATCTTGGGAAAAAAGGACCAAAACTTGATATTGAGCTCATAATAAGGAAGTACGATATCCCAAGCCAATTCCCAGAAAAAGTGTTGAGAGAAGCTGAAAAAATTCCAGATAGAGTAACTGAAGGCGAAATCCAAGGTAGAGTTGATCTTAGAGATCAAATCTGTTTTACAATTGATGGGGAAACTGCACGGGACTTTGATGATGCAGTTGCTATAGAAAAGCTTGAGAATGGGAACTTTAAACTGTTCGTTCACATAGCAGATGTTTCCCATTACGTTAAACAGGGTACTGAGCTTGATAGGGAAGCTTATAGAAGAGGAACAAGCGTTTACTTTCCAGACAGATGCATTCCTATGCTACCAGAAAAGCTCTCAAACGGCATATGCTCTCTCAATCCAAACGTTGACAGGCTAACCTTCACTTGTGAAATGGAAATAAACAGGAAAGGAACCGTTATTGATTATAGAATTTATGAAAGTGTTATTCACAGCAAAGCAAGACTGACCTACACAGTTGCACAGAAAATCATAGACGGTGATAAAGACCTTTCCTCAAAATACCCTCATGTCGTTGAACCTTTAAAGTTAATGTACGAGCTTTCAAAGATTTTGAACAGGAAAAGAGTTAAACGGGGTTCCTTAGATTTTGACCTTCCAGAACCAGTTGTTGTTCTTAATGCTGAAGGGGAACCTGTTGACATATACAAAGCTGAAAGACTTTGGTCTCATAGACTCATTGAGGAGTTTATGATAACTGCGAATGAAACTGTTGCAGAATTCATGTTCTGGGCTGATTATCCATCCGTTTACAGAATCCATGAATCACCTGACAGGGACAAACTTTCAGAATTTATGAATTTTGTGAAATCTTTAGGACTAAAAGCTCCTTCCATAAAAAACGACATCCAGCCAAAAATACTCCAGAAAATTTTAAAACAGGTCGAAGGGAAACCTGAAGAAAAGCTCATTAACTACTTGATGTTAAGAACCATGGCAAGGGCAAAATACTCTCCTGACAACGTTGGCCACTTTGGACTTGCTTCCACCTGCTACACCCACTTCACATCCCCTATAAGAAGATATGCTGACCTCCAGCTACACAGGATGGTTAAGATGGCCCTTAAAGGGGAGTTTAATGAGGAAAACGTAAAATACTGGGAAGAGGAACTTGAAATTATATGCAAACACATAACAGAACGTTCCATAAATGCCGATGAAGCTGAAAGAGACGTAATTGAAATGAAACAGCTTCAGTTTGCAAAAAACCACGTTGGAGAAGTTTTTGAGGGAATAATTACGGGAGTGACTGAACAGGGACTTTTCCTTGAAACAATAGAATACCTTATACCTGGGTTCATACACGTTACACAATTAAAAAATGACTACTACATCTGCATACCAAAACAGTACTGCCTTGTTGGAGAAAAGACAGGAGTGGTTTTCAGGATTGGAGATAGAGTTTTAGCGAAGCTGCTCTCTGTGGACATTGAAAATAGAAAGGCTCAGTTTGAACTTGAGAGGAAAATGTGAAATCATGTGTAATCTATGATGAAATATTCCTTGAACACAACTTAGAATCACATCCAGAAAATGCAAAAAGACTAATTCACTTTTTAAAGTACCTTCCTGAATTCAACATCCCTATCCTTACCAGCAAACCTGTAAGTAGCAAGATACTTGAAAAAGCCCATTCAAAGGAATACATCAATTTCGTAAGGGAAAAGTGTAAGGAAGGACTCTCTTTTCTTGACCCTGATACATATGTAAACGAAAGAAGCATTCAAGTAGCTTCCTTTGCTGCCGGGGCCCTTGAAAAAGCTGTTGAACTTTGTACAAACGGTAAGTTTAAGAGAATTTTCTGTGCAGTCAGGCCACCTGGACACCATGCTGAAAGAAACAGAGCAATGGGATTTTGCATATTTAATAACATTGCAATTGGTGCTTACAAAGCTCTTGAATCTGGGATGAATAAAATCTTCATTATTGATTTTGATGCCCATCATGGAAACGGAACTCAACACATGTTTTATAACGATTCAAATGTCTTCTACTTCAGTACTCACCAATATCCATTTTATCCCGGAACAGGAAGTGAAGATGAAAACAATGAACATATCCTTAATATACCTTTAAGGTCAGGCTCAGGAGATAGTGAGTTTAAAGAAATTTATGGAAGTATACTTCCCAAATATATAAAGGAGTTTAACCCAGATATTCTCCTTGTATCTGCAGGATTTGACATACATGAGGAAGACCCTTTAACAAATTTAAATGTCACTGATGAGGGGGTTAAATTCATTGTCAGCACCATTGTTGACATATCAAAGAACTTAGGAAAACCGGTTATATTTACGCTTGAAGGAGGATATAACTTATCAACGCTCGAAAGATGCGGAAAGATTGTGTTTTCAATTTTGTAAAATTCCCTCAACACTTACCTGGAGGTTAGTTTGCCAAAAAGAGAAGACTTAAGAAAAATACTAATAATAGGCTCAGGGCCAATTATTATCGGGCAGGCAGCAGAATTTGATTACTCTGGTACTCAAGCCTGCAAAGCGCTGAAGGAAGAAGGCTACGAAGTAATCCTCGTTAACTCAAATCCTGCAACGATTATGACAGATCCAGATGTTTCCGACAGAACTTATATTGAACCTCTCTGTGTAGAGGTTCTTGAAAAGATAATTGAAAAAGAAAGACCTGATGCACTTTTACCAACTGTGGGAGGACAAACTGCTCTCAACCTTGCAGTTGAACTATTTGAAGCAGGAGTACTTGAGAAATTTAACGTTGAACTGATTGGAGCAAACGTTGAAGCCATTAAAAAAGCTGAAGATAGAGAACTATTTAAAGAAGCGATGCTAAAGGTTGGACTTGAAGTACCAAGAAGCGGATTTGCAAGGTCCCTTGATGAAGCAATGGAAATTATAAAAGATGTTGGTCTTCCAGCAATAATAAGACCTTCCTTCACGCTTGGAGGTGAAGGAGGGGGTGTGGCTTACAACATTGAAGAATTCAGAGAAAAAGCAAAGAAAGGACTTGAAGCAAGTCCTATAAATGAAATCCTTATTGAGGAAAGTGTCATTGGTTGGAAGGAATTTGAACTCGAAGTTATGAGAGATCTAAATGACAACGTTGTAATAATCTGTTCAATAGAGAATTTTGATCCAATGGGAATACATACCGGAGATTCTATAACAGTCGCTCCAGCACAAACCCTCACGGACAAGGAATACCAGATACTGAGGAATGCTGCCATAGATATAATCAGGGAAATTGGAGTTGAGACTGGAGGTTCTAATGTCCAGTTTGCAGTTAACCCAAACAATGGAAGAGTTCTTGCAATTGAGATGAACCCAAGAGTTTCAAGGTCATCGGCACTTGCATCAAAGGCAACTGGATTCCCAATAGCAAAAATTGCTGCAAAGCTTGCAGTTGGTTATACGCTTGACGAACTTCCAAACGACATCACAAAAAAAACCCCAGCATCATTTGAACCAGCAATAGATTACTGCGTTGTAAAGTTCCCAAGATGGGCTTTTGAAAAATTCCCTGAAGCTGATCCAACGTTAACAACTACAATGAAGTCTGTTGGCGAAGTAATGGCAATTGGAAGAACTTTCAAAGAAGCTCTTCTCAAAGCCATCAGATCCCTTGAAATTGGAAGGTATGGACTAAACCTTAACGGTGTTGAAAAAATTTCGGACGAGGAGCTTGAAAGCAAAATTGCAGTCCCAACTCCAAACAGACTCTGGTACATAGCAGAGGGATTGAGAAGGGGTAAATCCATTGAAGAAATCAGTTCACTTACCGGAATAGATAGATGGTTCATTCATAATATTAAGCAGATTGTTGAACTTGAAAGGGAAATTTCAAAGTTTACCCTTGAATCCATTCCCGAGAACTTACTTAACCTTGCTAAAAAGTGGGGATTCTCCGACAGGTACCTATCATGGATACTTAAAACAAGTGAAGACAAGGTAAGGGAAAGGAGGAAAACGGAAGTACTTTATAAAACAGTTGATACCTGCGCAGGGGAATTCGAAGCCTATACACCCTATTACTATTCCACTTATGATGGAAGGGAGTGCGAAGCAAATCCATCAAACAGGAAAAAAGTTACAGTTTTCGGCTCAGGACCAAACAGAATAGGCCAGGGTGTCGAATTTGATTACTGCTGTGTCCACTCTGTATGGGCATTGAGGGAACTTGGATATGAAGCACATATGGTAAACTGCAATCCGGAAACCGTTTCAACAGACTACGATACTTCAGATAAGCTTTTCTTCGAACCCCTCACATTTGAAGACGCTTTAAACATAGTCAAAAGAGAAAATCCTGAAGGCATTATTGTTCAGTTTGGAGGACAAACTCCACTAAAGCTTGCAATTCCTCTGGAAAAGGAAGGAGTAAAAATACTTGGAACCAGTCCTGAAAGTATAGACATTGCAGAAGACAGAAAGCGTTTCAAGGTTCTCCTTGACAGGTTAAATCTCAAGCAACCACCATCTGGAACTGCAACATCTGTATCTGAAGCTGAAAAAGTAGCAAAGGAAATCGGTTTTCCGGTTCTCATGAGACCTTCCTACGTTTTAGGTGGAAGAGCGATGAGGATTGTTTACAACATAGAAGAACTTAGAGAATACATGAGTGAAGCTGTCCTTGTTTCTGAAGATAGACCGGTCCTCATTGACAGGTTCTTGGAAGACGCTGTAGAACTTGATGTTGATGCTATCTGCGATGGTGAAGAAGTGATAATAGGTGGCGTTATGGAACACATTGAAGAAGCTGGAATTCATTCAGGGGATAGTGCCTGTGTTCTTCCAACATTTTCCATAGACAGAAGTATCGTTGAAAGGATAAAAGAGATAACCAGGAAAATTGCCCTTGAGCTCAAAGTAAAAGGTCTCATAAACATTCAATTTGCAGTTAAGAATGAGGACATCTTTATACTTGAAGTTAACCCGAGAGCTTCAAGAACAGTTCCGTTTGTTAGCAAAGCCACAGGAATACCTCTTGCAAAAATTGCAACAAAAGTTGCACTTGGTAAAAAACTCTCAGAGTTAGATGTCAAAGAGATTGAACCAAAATATTACTGCGTGAAGGAATCCGTTTTCCCATTTAATAGATTTGTAAAAGTTGACCCTGTTTTAGGACCTGAAATGAAATCCACCGGTGAAGTGATGGGAATTGACCAGGAGCTTGGAATAGCATTCTACAAGGCTCAACTTGCAGCTGGATCGAGACTCCCCATAGATCCTTCAAGTGGTAAGGTTTTCATTAGCGTTAAGGATGCAGACAAACCAAAAATCTATGGAATTGCCAAAAAACTATCTGAATTAGGTTTTAAAATAATATCAACTGAGGGTACCTACAAATTCCTGAAGGAACACGGAATTGCAGTATCGTTGGTCTACAAAATACTTGAAGGGAGAAGGCCAAACATAGCTGATCTAATTAAAAACGCCGAAGTTTCACTTATAATCAACACACCAACAGGAAGTAGATCCAAAAAAGATGCAATAAGCATTAGAAGGCTGGCAGTGAACTACAATATACCATACTACACAACAATTAGAGGTGCTCAAGCAGCAGTTACTGCTATTGATAACATGAGAACGGGAGAGCTTAAAGTAAAACCACTTCAGGAGTACTACGGATCTACTCTCTAATTTTTCCTTCCTTCTTTAGCCTTTTAATAAGATGGTCTTCAGCTCCTGCTTCAAGCCAACCTTTTGCCCTAAGAACGCAGCTATCACATTCTCCACAAGGAACCTCTCCTCCTCTGTAACAGGAAATTGAGTAGGAGTAATCTGCCCCAATTGAAAGACCAAGCTTTATTATTTCAGATTTCCTGAGGTTTATCAGAGGGGCAAGAATCCTCCAACTCTTTCCTTCAACTCCTATTTTCGTTCCCTTATTGAGTGCAGATTCCATGCTTTTTAAGAACTCCGGCCTGCAGTCTGGATACCCGCTGTAATCAACAGCATTCCACCCGCCAACAACGTTTGTGCATCCCTTCGTCTCAGCATAAGCAGCAGCAAGGGAGATAAAAATCCCGTTTCTAAAAGGAACGTAAGTAACAGGAATCCCTCTCTCTTCTATCTCTTCAAGAGAACTTGTCTTTGGAACCTCAATTTTCATATCAGTTAAAGCAGAACCACCAAACTGCGCAAGATCAACCTCAAATATTTTATGTTCATCAACGCCTGCATTTTTAGCTGTTATCTTTGCCATCTCAACTTCAATACCGTGTCTTTGACCATAGAAAAACGTTATTGCATAAACCCTATCAAACTTCCTCTTTGCCCAGTAAAGAGCCGTTGTTGAATCAAGTCCACCTGAAAATATAACAACCGCAGAATTCACCTTTCCTCCATTTTCAAGAGCTTAAGTTTAACGCTACAGCAATCTTGAGATACAATCGCCTCTCTCATTCTCCTGCTTCCATAATAAAAAACTATAGTCATATTTTCTTCTTTCACAACTGCCCTATGGGGGTAAAGAACTGTTAAGGTTCTATCACCCTTTGAGAAAGTGGCTTTGCTATCCGATAATCCTTTAAATTCCCACGATGGAATATCAAGATAACCTACTAAAAGCTCCTTCAAAGTAATATCATCAAAACTCTCAAACATCCTATAAACTTCAGGGCTCCCCCTAACAAGAATTCCATCTTCACTGTAAAGAACAGACAAAATTAACTGATTCAAAGAACCATAAACTTTGAGAAAGGACTTTGAATCAGAGCTTACAAAAACCACTTTCCCTGAGTAAGTTCTTCCATTCAAGGAAACCTCATATTTCATTAAGACTTTCATGTTTTGTGGTGGCTTTCTCCATTCATCCCATTCAACCAATCTGGAATAAGAAACGGGCTGAAGCTTTACAAACCCACGATCATACCCACATGAGAAGAAAAC
>CAZJFY010000047.1:0-7131 GCA_964545225.1 uncultured bacterium
G
This sequence comes from uncultured bacterium, assembly GCA_964545225.1. Taxonomy (GTDB): domain Bacteria; phylum Aquificota; class Aquificia; order Desulfurobacteriales; family Desulfurobacteriaceae; genus CAZJFY01. The sequence continues at coordinate 2 of CAZJFY010000047.1, forward strand.
GGTAAATCCTTTGAAATTCATGGAGGTAAAAATTGATAGGGAAAAAGGATAAAGTAGAAAGAACTGACATAAAAAGCATACTCTCTGAGGGATTAAAGATAGAAGGTAATATCTCCTTTCAGGGAAAAATACGAATAGATGGAGAAGTTAAAGGAGATATTGAAGGGGATTATATAATACTCGGGAAAAGTGCAAAAGTGACAGGAAATTTGAAGACAAAAACTGTCATTGTCCAGGGAAACGTTAAAGGGAACATTTCATCCGACAGAGTGGAGATAAAATCAGGAGCAGAAGTTGTTGGAGACATAAACACAAATAGCCTTAGCATCGATTCCGGAGCAAATATTCAGGGAATGGTAAACTCTGGAAAATTCACTAAAAAACCTCAAAAGGAAAGTATATCCATAAGAGAAGCCAAAGTATAACTTGAAACCCGGTCTATGAGAACAGCTTTTTTCTCTAAATAGTTCCTTATCTCTTCAACATTACCGCACCCATCAACAAAAAAAGCCCTTCCCCCAAACCTCCAACCTTTCTCTTTTATATCAGGAATCCTCACATATCCAAGACCTTTAAGCGAAATATAACCTGTTGTGTACTCCGGATCATCAGATATGCAAAGTTCAGCAATAATTCCCCTGCAGTTAAGAACCTTTGAAGACAAAACAACAGCATCCCTGAAGTTCTCATTAAACTTTTTGCCAACAAGATCTCTGAACTCCTCCAATGCTTTCTCGGTAAAATCCATGTAAGTTGCTCTTATTCCCCTAAACCGATCAGGTTCAAGCCTTTTACCTGTTTCCTTCTGAACAAGCATTGCTCCTCTCATAACTGTCCCATCAGGAGAAGCACCGCTCATAAGAGATCTGTAAGCATTGAGAGCAACTTCCTCCTTCACACCAACTTTCAAGAGAAGCTTTAAAATGATTTCCTCAACAGAATATCTCCACCTATCAGAAATCTCAAATATATCAAGCAGGGAAATCCTTTCCGGAGAACCTTCAATCCTCTCTATTTTCAAATTAATACTATTGGCTATACCTCTGCTATGAGTTAAAGCCCTTCTTATTAAGGAGTTAACAGTTTCTTCAAGGAAGCCTTTTGAAACAATTCTTTCAGCTCCCGATATGTGATGCTTCCCCTTGGAAGCCCTCATTTTAATGCTAAAGAGTTCCTCACTTCTCAATTTTTACCCTGATACCCTGAGGAAAGTAATTTGTCCTGCACGGATAGGGTATCTCTATCCCGTTCTCTTCAAATAGCTCGTTAATCCTTTCATGAATTTTTGACTTAATTTCAAATGCTACAGACTTTTCCCTAACAAAGTATATCGCTTTAAATATAAGCGCTGAATCTCCAAACTGAGTAAAGAAAACTGAAGGAGGAGGACCTGGTAAAACACCATCACTATCCATCTCTTTTATGGCTTGCAGCATAAGGGATTTCACTTTTTCAACATCAGATCCATAAGCAACGCCTATTTCAACAAAATCCTTGCTCTTAGGCTCAGGATAGAGCATGTTTTCAATAACACCCTCAGTAAGCTTTGAGTTAGGGACTATTATCAAGTTATTCCCTGAAATTGTTATTATCCTTGTAGTCCTAAGACCTATATCGTAAACAAAACCCTCAACCCCTATATCCCTTAGATTTACCCTATCACCAATTCTGAACTGCCTATCAGTAACAAGGAGAATACCTGATATGAAGTTCTTTATTGTATCCTGAGCAGCCAAACCAACAGCAAGTGAGCCAACACCGAGGGATGTAACTATTGAAGTAACGTTAAAGCCAAGTCTATCAAGGACAGCAATTGCAGCTATAACAAAAATAAATACCTTCACAATTTTGGATATCATTGAAAAATAGGTTTCCATTAAAGGGGCTTCGGAAACGGGAACCTTCTTCTTTGCATTCTCACTTAGCTTTTCAAGAACTATGTCAAGCATTTTAAGTAGAGCAACTAATGCAACAGAAACGTAAAGAACAAAGAAAATATTCGCAATTATCTTCTTATAGCCGACTAAAGGTGGAAACTTCAATAAAGCAATATTCACGAGTACCAGAAAAACTATATAAGACAGAATACTTGAAAGTTCCATTATGAGACTTTCTACTTTTGATATATGCTGATCCTTATAAAAACTCTTAAATAAAATCTTCTTTATGGGAGCTTTCAAAAAGAGAGAAAAAACTGCAAGTAAAAAAGCAACGATTGAAAACAGATAGTCAGATACTACCATTCTGCCCCCTGAAAAAGTTCCTTGCTGTCAAGGATAAATGTAACAGGACCTTCATTGATAATGTGAACTTTCATGTCAGCTCCAAATATACCTGTCTTAACTTCCACTCCGAGTTTCCTGCACTCATTAACAAACAGGTTAAACATCTCCTCAGCCCTCACTGGATCTTCGGATGACTGAAAACTTGGCCTCCTCCCTTTTCTACAATCAGCAGCAAGAGTGAAGTTTGGAACAGCTAAAATTTCCCCATCAACATCCTTTACTGACAAGTTCATTTTCCCTTCTAAATCCTCAAAAATCCTCAAACCTACTACCTTATCAGCCATTTTAACCACAAATGCCTTCAAGTCTCCCTTTTCAAAACCCAATAGAACAAGTATTCCCTTTCCTATTTCGCCAACCGTTTCACCCGATACAACAACCTTAGCTTTAGAAACTCTTTGAACAACCAATTTCATAGTAATCTCCACAAATAACTTAAAGAGGTAAAGATAAAAACTGTAAGGCTTATATAACCATTTAAATTAAAAAAGGCATAATCTATTTTACTCCTATCCTTAGCAATCAGGAAATGCTCCCTTGCCATGAAATAAGCCACTATAAATAAACCAATGAAGTAGACAAGGTTTAAATGCTCCATTAAACCAACGAGAATAAGACCTAAAAAGGTAATAATATGAAAAACTCTGGAAAGCAAAAGTGCGTTCTTGATACCAAGCTTGGCAGGTATTGAGTATATGCCAAACTCCTTATCAAAATCCACATCCTGAAGGGCATAGACAATATCAAATCCTGCAACCCAAAGGGCAACAGAAAGGGATAAAATAAACGCAGATAGGTTTACAGAACCCTTTACGGCAATCCACGCTCCAAGTGGAGCAAGAGACACTGCTATGCCAAGTACAAGATGGCAAGCCCAGGTAAACCTCTTAGTAAACGAATAGATGGAAAGAATTAAAATTGCAATTGGGGAAAGCTTAAAAGCAAGAGGATTAAGCTTATACGCCGAAAACACCATCAAACAAAAACCAGCAATGGCAATAATGAAGGCTTCTATCCTTTTAACCCTACCAGAAGGGATATGTCTATCTTTAGTTCTTGGATTCATTGCATCTATTGCTGCATCTATTAAGCGGTTAAGACTCATCGCAGAAGTTCTACCCCCAAACAAGGCAACAGTAATCCAGAATATTTGATAAAAGCTCGGGAAACCATCTGCGGCAATGAGAGCTGAAGTTAGAGCAAAAGGAAGAGCAAAAATAGTATGTTCAACCTTTATCAATTGCGTGTAATTCTTAAACTTTTCTGCTATCACTCTCATCTCAAAAGCTCAATGCATCCACTGATGTCATTGAAAATATAATCGGGCCTCAGGTTGGGTTCAATTTCATTAATTACATCAACACCTTTATACTTACCACTAAGAACAAAAACTGTTTTAAATCCCATCACTCGCTTGCCTTCTGCTAAATCTGTAAATGGATCATCACTTACCATGTAAATTCTTTCAGGATCATTGATGCCCAAAAGTTCAAATGCCTTTTGAAAGTAAATTTTTGAGGGTTTCCCAAAAGATGTAATTGACCTATTACCAGCATAGGATAAAGCCATAGCTATGGCTCCAACGCTCGGACCAACAAGCCCATCAACATCAAGAATAAGCCTGTTCATATGAAACGAAAATAGCTTTGCTCCATTCAATACTAAGGCAGAAGTAGCAATTTTAAGCTTTTCATAAGTAATATCCTTATCTCTTCCAACAATAACAGCGTCTACCTTATAGTCCTCCTTTACACTAAATCCTTTTTCTTCAAAGAACTCCTTTATCTTATCAGTTCCAAGGAAATATATGGTTTTTACCTTCTCCTTTTTCAGGATATCGAGAGAGAGAATGCTTGGAGTTATAATCCTGCTCTCGTTAACATTGAATCCCTTCTCAGATAAGATTTCCAAAAGGTCAGATGGCTTTTCGGTTGAATTGTTAGTCGCTATAATCCAAGGAACACCATTCCTATCAAGCTCATTGGTAAATTCAATAGCCTCCTTTAAAGGCGTATACGATTTATCTTTAACAACCGTTCCTTCCAGATCAAGAAGGAAACCAACTTTATGCATATGTCACCATTAAATAACAACTTCCTTGTGTCTTGACGCATGACACTGAATGTTTACAGCAACAGGCAAAGAAGCTATATGGCAGGGATACCACTCTATCTTAACATCAAGGGCTGTAACTTTCCCACCAAAACCTGATGGCCCTATGCCGAGCTTATTTATCTCATTTAAAAGCTCAACCTCAAGCTTTGCATACCTCTCATCAGGATTCCTGTGTCCAATAGGTCTTAAAAGGGCTTTCTTGGCAAGGAATGCAACTTTCTCAAAAGTTCCACCAATACCAACGCCAACCGTAACGGGAGGGCATGGATTAGGCCCAGCATTGCTAACAGTTCTGATAACAAAATCCTTAACTCCTTCAACTCCATCAGCGGGTTTAAGCATGGCAAGAGCGCTCATGTTCTCACTTCCGCCACCTTTTGCCGCGAAAACGATTTTAACTTTGTCCCCTGGAACGATGGAGTAGTGAACTACCGCGGGAGTGTTGTTATTTGTGTTCTTCCTATCAAAAAGTGGATCGGAAACTATCGACTTTCTCAAATACCCTTCAATATATCCCTCAGCAACACCCTTATTAATAGCATCTTCAAGGTCTCCTCCAATAAACCTTACACCTTGACCTATCTCAACAAACAGAACAGCAAATCCGGTATCCTGACAGTAGGGCATCCTTTCCTCTGAAGCAATTCTTGCATTTTCCAGAAGTATGTCAAAAACGCTCCTCCCAATCTCCGAAACTTCCTTTTCCTTCCCTTTCCGGAACGCATTAACTACATCTTGAGGCAAATTGTAGTTAGCTTCCATACAGAGCTTTTTCACAGCTTCAGCAATAATGTTTACATCTATCTCTCTCATATCAAATCTCCTAAATAGGTAACTTCTCTATTAACCCTTTAACAGAATCAACGGATTTTCTCCACTGCTGTTTTTGTTTATCAGACAGCTCAAGCTTTACAATTTCCTCAATACCATCCTTGCCAAGAATTACAGGAACTCCAACACACAGCCCTTCAGCTTCGTAAAACTTACCATCTTCTCCATCAAGGTAAACGCTACAGGAAACGATTTTCCTTTTATTCCATAGTATTGAAACTGCCATTTCCAAAATCGATGCTGCAGGAGCATAAAATGCACTTCCCGTTTTAAGAAGTGAAACGATCTCCCCACCACCAAACTTCGTTCTCTCTATTAACTCTTCAAGTCTTTCTTCAGATATAAAATATTTAACAGGAATACCGCTCACAGTAGTATATTGAGGAAGAGGAACCATATCATCTCCATGACTTCCTATAACAAACGCCCTTATATTCTCAACAGAGATACCGGTATCCTCAGATATGAAATAGGCAAACCTTGAAGCGTCAAGAACACCCGCCATTCCCATAACCTTTTTCTTGTCGAAACCTGAAACCTTTAACGCCGTATACGTCATGGCATCAAGAGGGTTTGTTACAACTATTATGAAAGCATCCGGAGAGTACTCCTTTACCTGTTGAGATACGCTTTTCACAACTTCAAAGTTCTTAAATAGAAGGTCATCCCTGCTCATTCCCGGTTTGCGAGGAAAACCAGCGGTGATTATAACGATGTCTGAATCCGCGGTATCCCTATAATCTCCAGTCCCTACCACGTGAGAGTTAAATCCAAGAACTGGAGAAGCTTCCATAATATCAAGAGCTTTGCCTTTAGCTATTCCTTCATCAATATCAACAAGTACAATGTCTGCAACCTCTCTTCTTGCAAGGAGAAGTGCTACTGTTGAACCGATGTTCCCTGCCCCAACTATAGTCACCTTTTTCCTTTTCAAGATATCCCTCCACCTGAAAATTTAACAGAATTTTAACATAGGTTTTTAATCTTTCTTAAAACCCAAAACAATAATAAGACATCCAAAGAAAACAAACATGTCAGCAACATTAAACGTTGGCCAGTGATAGGAACCTATATAAACATCAATAAAATCAATTACTTTACCGTAAAATATCCTATCATAAATGTTCCCTGCAGCCCCTCCAAGTATAAAGGAAAAAGCAATCAAAGTAGATTTTGACAAATCCTTCTTAAGAATGTAATAAAGCAGAACAAGACAAACAGATAAAGGGAGAATTATTAAAAGGATATTCCACAATCCTTCCTTTAAATTTGAAAAAATACTGAAAGCTGCTCCTCTGTTTTCAACATATCTCAGTGAAAGGAAGGAAGGTATTACGTTAATGACTTCCCCAGTAAGGTATTTAAACGCAAAATACTTACTTAACCTGTCAGTTAAAAATATAAAAATTGAAATAATCAAACCAAACTTTCTCATATTCGCTCCTTGATTTTCTGGAAAGCTAAATTTTACAAAATAGATTGACACTCAGAAACACGATGATAAAATTTTCCTATTCAAATGGGGGAGGAATTATGAACATGAAAAAGTTCCTGCTATCACTCATCGCTTTATTTTTCATAAGCACCAATGCGGGATTTTCAAAAGACATTATCGGATTGGGATTTGGCTTTGGAATTTTCAATGGGAAAGAGAGCGTTGGAAAAATAAAAGGGAAAAGTTACAATTACTATAATGTTTACTATGAAAGAGAGTACAACTTAAAAGAAAGGATAAAATTCGTCCTTGAACCCTTTCTATCATTCGTTTCCCATCCTGATAGAGGAATATGTACAGGCATATCTGGAATCTTTAGATACTATTTGAAGGAGACACCCTTCTTCTTTGATGGAGGATTAGGTATATCTTACAGCTCACTGAAATACCCTGGGCAGGCTTCA
>CAZJFY010000048.1:0-6791 GCA_964545225.1 uncultured bacterium
AGTAAACATAGAATCATCAACTTTAACGTTCTCTTTCCAGCAAGCAATATCATAAATGTTCTCACTACCATCAACTCCCAACGTTAAAATTCTAACTGGAATAACTCTTTTATTTGAAAAAACTATTGAGATCTCTTTAAACATTGAACCTTTAAATTTCGGCTTAAAGACGATTTCTGTAAACGAACCACCCACATTTATTGCCTCCTTAGCATAAAACTTCTCAAAATCTTTCCTTGAAGAAACAAGTGAAATCAAAGGGAAAATTTCTGTTGAGTTATCAATTTGGGATATGTTTAGCTGATTTTGCTCCGGAAAGTAAGCATAAATTAACCTACCATCAGAGACGACAACAGCTTTTGAATTCTTTGTATAATACCACCTGAACTTTAAGGGCTTTTTAAATATCAACTTTCCCTCATAAATATCGTAATTTTCCTGAATTTGATCAACTTTTGATTTTTGAATAAAACAAACTTCCAAGGAACGCACATTCTCGATTCTCTTGAAGAAGAGGTCCTCAATAGAGGCATAGGAAAGAGTTGAGGAAAGAACAGCATAAAGGAAAACCACTACAATTTTGTTCACAAACACCTCCAGCAAGGAATATATTCCAAGTATAACCTATTTTGTGGCCTAAATACCTACCGAGTTTGGAGGATACTTGAGGATAATCGGCGGAAGGCTAAAAGGGAGGAAGATAAAATCACTCTCTCCCAAAAGAGGAACGCCCCTTTTAAGACCAACAACAGATAGAGTTAAGGAATCTGTCTTTGCAATCCTTGACCAGTACATTGAGGGAACTCTCTTCCTCGACCTTTTCGCAGGAACTGGTAACGTCGGAATTGAGGCTTTGAGCAGGGGAGCAAGGAAAGTTTACTTCGTTGAAAGCAATAAAAAGCTATGTAATTTAATAAAGGAAAATCTAAAATCCCTTGGAATTGAACCGTCTCGCTATGAAGTCCTCTGCATGGATTACATAAAAGCTTTAAAGCTTTTAAAAAGAAGAAACGTTATTTTTGACTTTATATATGCAGACCCTCCCTACGAAAAGGAGTACTACACAAGAATAGTAAACCTTGTAAAGAATTTAAACCTCTTGGATAAAGATGGTATCCTAATGCTTGAAGAGCCTAAAAAGAAACCCTTTATTCCGGAAAACAGCAGGTGGATTGTTGAAAGACGAAGCTATGGAACAACAGTCGTTACATTTATAAACTTTTCAGAGGAAGAAAATGTTTGAAATATGCAAAGAATTTACATTTTCTGCTGCACATTCTGTATATTCACAACACTTGTTGAGCAAATGGACCGATAACACATATCCAAAATGTAGAAGGCTTCCAGGACATGGACATAACTATAAAATTCTTATCTATCTTCAATCAGAAAAATTAGATAAGTCACAGATGGTAACTGATTTCGGACACCTTAAATGGTTTAAGAAATTTGTTGATAAGTTCCTTGACCATAAGCTTATTGTTAGTATGAAGGATGAAGCGTTCCTCTTCCTCCTTGAAAAGGTGGAGATTTTAAAAGAAGGAATACTTCAAATTCCTGAAATAGGAAATGCTAAAACAAAAGCAAAGTTATTAGCAGTTAGAAAAGACTACGATGTTGAAGAAAGAGAGTTTCACTCCATTCCGCTTTCAATCATGAAAGAAATATACCATTTCATAACTTTTTCAGATTTCCAACCGTCTAAATATGTTAAAGAAAATGTGCAAATTGACTTTTATCAGAGGTTTTTTGATGGAATTGCGTTTTTTAGAGAATCACCAACATCCGAAAACCTTTCAAAATTCATCTTCAATTTCGTGAACTCCAGAATCAAAGAACTTAACATTAAATGCAAAAAAGTCTCCATCTATGAAACAGAAACATCATTTGCCTCATACCATAATTAGCTAAAGGCTACCTTGATTGCCTCTTTAAGAGATTTAATACCCATTACCTTTTGCGAAGGTGCAATAACTTTGGAAAATCCGTTTCTCCTTGACTCTTTAATTCTCAACTCATCAAGCCTGACACTCCTCACTTCTCCAGCCAACCCAACCTCACCAAAAACAACGCAGTTCTCTGTAACTGGCTTGTTCAGGTAACTTGACACTATTGCAATTGCAACTGCAAGGTCAATTGCTGGTTCATCAACGCTAATACCACCCACAACGTTAACAAAGATATCAAAGTTTCTTAAAGGATATCCCAATTCCTTCTCTATAGTTGCAATTATTATTGAAAGCCTGTTTGAGTTTACCCCTTTAGACCTTCTTTGAGGTGTTGCAAAAGATGCCCTGGTTACAAGGGCTTGGACTTCAAGGAGAACAGGTCTTGTTCCTTCAATACCTGCAAATATTACTGACCCAGATTTCCCTTTAGGCCTTTCAGAGAGGAAAAACTTAGAAGGATTGGGAACTTCAATAAGCCCACTATTCTCCATCTGAAAAACAGCAATCTCACCAGTAGAACCAAACCTGTTCTTTAAGCTCTTCATAATCCTGAAGTTGTGTCCTCTATCTCCTTCAAACTGAAAAACAGCATCAACAATATGCTCAAGAACTTTCGGCCCTGCAATACCTCCATCTTTTGTAACATGCCCAACAATGAAAGAGGTTATCCCTTTAAATTTGGACATCTTCGTTATAAGTGCAGCACACTCCCTTACCTGAGAAACTGAACCCGGTGCCGATTCAAGATGTGGAAGATAAAGTGTTTGAATTGAATCAAAAACCACAAGTGCAGGCATCCTCTCACTCATTATTCTGGAAATCTGTTCCAAGTTATTGTCTGCAAGAATAAAAATGTTACTGTTCAGTATACCAAGCCTTTCAGCTCTCAATGATATCTGCTCAGGAGATTCTTCAGCACTAACGTAAATGACCGCTCCATAACGTGTTAACTTCTCAGATAGTTGAAGAAGGAAGGTGGATTTCCCAATTCCAGGTTCTCCAGAAAGTAAAGATACAGAGCCTTTTACTATTCCACCTCCGGTCAACCTATCAAACTCCCCAATACCAGACCTTAACCTTGTAAAGGCTCCCCTCTCAACTCTATTTACCGGGATAAGTTCTGACGGCTCTAACGCAATCCAGGAATTCCTTAAACCCTTGGACTTTTCCTCAATCTCCTCAGCGAACGTTCCCCATTCTCCACAATCGGGACACTTCCCAGACCAGGTTGGAGACCTGTAACCACAATTCTGACAAATAAAGACCTTTCTATTTTTCGCCATGGCAAAATTTAATTTAGGAAGATAGTAAAAGGGATGCTACCTGGTAAACTGCAAAAGAAAGACCCCAAGCAACTATAACTTCAACTGCAAGAATGAACAAAACCCATTTCCAGGAACCACTTTCCTGTTTTATAGCCGCTATCGTTGCAATACACGGAACGTAGAGAAGGGTGAAAACCAAAAAGGCAAGTGCTGAAGCAGGAGTGAACGTTGCCTGAAGTGAACTGATAAGGCTCTGCTCACCTCCATAAAGCGTTCCAAGAGTCCCAACAACAACCTCCTTTGCTAAAGCCCCAAAAATGAGAGCTACAACAGGTTTCCAGTCAGAAAAACCAAGAGGAGCAAATAGCGGTGAAAGTAGCTTCCCAAATTGACCAATTAAGCTCAATTCTCCCGCATATTCCACACCATAAGGGAAGGATGCAAGAGCCCAGATAAGCACGGAAACAGCGAAAATTACCGTTCCAGCCTTATAAATAAACTCCCTTACCTCTATCCATGTCTGATTTACTATTACGTTCCAGGATGGAAGCTTATAGGGTGGAAGTTCTATGAAGAACTCATGATCCTCTCCCTTAAAAATTAACTTTGACAGCACAGCTGAAAATAGAAGAGCTAACAGAACTCCAAGAATGTACAGCGAAAGAACTACCAGACTTTCATAATTCTTGAAAAACGCTGCTACAAAAACAGCATAAACAGTAAGTCTTGCACTACAAGACATCCACGGAATTATCAGCATAGTTATTAAACGCTGGACAGGCGAACGCATAGCCCTCGTCGCATAAACAGCAGGAACGTTACAGCCAAACCCAAGTATCATGGGAATAACTGATGACCCACTTAAACCGAAAATCCTCATAAAGTTATCCCACAAAGCTGCTGCCCTTGCCATATACCCTGTATCTTCAAGGGTTGAGATTAAAAGATATAGGATAAAGAGAATCGGAAAGAAAACCATAACTGAACCAATTCCTGCAAGTATTCCATCATTTATAAGGGACAGGGCAAAGTCAGGCAGAAAACCGAAACTGCTTTTTACAAAAGCGGGCAAAATTTCTCCAAAGAAAGAATCAATTAAATCGCTAAAAGGTGCGCTTAAATCAAAAGTCGCCTTGAAGACGATCCACATAATGGAAAAGAAAATTGGAATTCCAGTCAAGGGAGTCGTTACAAACCTGTCAATTTTATCGCTTAACCTGTACTGAGGAAGCTCAACAAATGTCTTAATAACAGATTTTGCTATCTCGGAAGCAAGTCTAAACCTTTCCCTTGCAATTATAGTTGAGAGATCACATCCGTGTTTTCTTGAAAGTTCATCGGATATTAACTTTAACCTTTCAGAAAGCTTTTCCCATAACCCCTTTTCTTTAACTTCACTTACAATTTGAGGATCACCCTCAAGAAGCTTTATAGCAAGCCATCTTTTGTTGTATGGAACAACTGCATCCTTTAGCAAAAGTAAAATTTCATCTATTGCATTTTCAATATCTTTAGAATACCTTGGAATAAACCCTTCTGGTTCAATATCCCCAGTTGCAACCTCAACTACCTTTTCAGAAAGCTCGCTTAAACCCACCTTTTTAACGGCTGAAACTTTAACAACAGGAAGTTTCAAGACTTTTTCAAGCTCTTTACAATCTATCGAATAACCAAACCTTTCAAACTCATCTATCTTGTTAAGAGCTACTATGGGCTTAACACCCATATCCAAAAGCTCTAATGTCAAATAGAGGTTTCTTGCTAACAGCGATATATCAACAATATCAACAACAACATCATAATCTTCCCTTATCAAAAACTCCCTTGCAACCCTCTCCTCAATCGTATAAGAGGTAAGGCTATAAATACCAGGAAGGTCAATAACTCTAATTTCGAACCCTCTAAAGCTATATTCCCCTTCTTTTTTCTCAACTGTAACACCCGGCCAGTTCCCAATGCTCGCATGGGTTCCTGCAAGAGCATTCATGATTGCCGTTTTTCCCACATTGGGATTTCCAGCAAGAGCAACTTTAATTTCCCTTTTCATATCTTAGTCCTCTACTAATATTTTTGATGCCATTCCCCTTCCAATTGCAAGACGCGTTCCAGAAACCTCTATTATGCAGGGACCGGGAGCTTTCTTAACAATCTTTACTGTCGCACCAGGATATATTCCAATTGAAGCAAGCCTGCTCTTTATGCCTGCTCCCCCGTGTATCCCTTTTATGGTTGCAACCTGCCCTTCAGCAAGGTTTAATAAACTCCTCATAGTAACTTCCTCCTGTTTGTTAGATAATATTAACTTTTTTAACAAATGTCAACTTAAAATTTCTGGTATCATAGATCAAGCAAAACGAGGAGGTGAGGAATGGATGTAAAAAAGATTCCGGCAGGGAAGGATGTTCCCCAGGATGTTAACGCAGTAATAGAGATTCCTCAAGGCTCAAACATAAAGTATGAAATTGACAAGGAAAGCGGGGCCATTTTCGTTGACAGGTTCCTATTCACCCCAATGTTCTACCCCGCAAATTACGGTTTTATACCAAACACACTTGCTGAAGATGGAGACCCAATAGATATTCTGGTTATATCAAGACAATCTGTAGCTCCCGGAAGCGTCATCAGGTGCAGGCCCATCGGCGTTCTAATAATGGAAGATGAAAGCGGCAAAGATGAAAAGGTTCTTGCTGTCCCGGTTGATAAGCTTGATTTAACCTTCAAGAACGTAAAGGAATACTCAGACCTCCCAGAAGCAACCCTAAATGAGATTAAGCACTTTTTTGAACACTATAAAGACCTTGAACCCGGGAAATGGGTAAAGCTCAAGGAATACAGGAACTCAGAGGAAGCAAAGGAGATGATTCTTAAAGCTGTGGAAAGATTCAGAAATCAACCCTCGTAGATGACTTTATTCTTTCCAAGCCTCTTGGCTTTATATAACCTTTCATCTGACAGGTTTATTAACGATTCAACATCAACATACGTTTTTGTATCTTCAGGCATGGATGCAACGCCTATACTTACTGTTATTCGCTCCTTTAAACCAAAACTTTCTTGCGAAACCTTTTGCCTTAACCTCTCACAAACCACAACTGCTTGAGCCTTTTCTGTCTCAGGAAATATGATTAAGAACTCTTCACCACCATATCTAAATGGTAGGTCACTTCTCCTTACGCTTCCCCTTATTATCTCCCCCATTTTCCTGAGAACCTCATCCCCTCTTCTATGACCATAAGTATCGTTAATTACCTTAAAATCATCAATATCAAGCATAGCAACTGACATAGGTTTCCTCGTTCTCTCATGGAGTGCAACAAATCTTCCTACAACTTTTTCAAGGAAGTTTCTGTTGTAAAGAAGCGTCAATCTATCAACTGTTGCTTCCTTTTCCAACTCATCAAGCAATTCCTTAATCTTCTCAACAAGTTCCTTGATCAGTTTGTAAATTGAAAGAAATTCTCTAAAAGAAAACTTAAAAGAATCCTTGATTCTGAGATTTCTTGACTTAAGAATTTCAATAATTCTTGAAAACTTCGAAATGTCCGAAAGTAATGTTTTATAGAAATTCATCAACAAG
>CAZJFY010000049.1:0-6786 GCA_964545225.1 uncultured bacterium
GGCTAATTGAAAGGCTCTTTGAAATCGTTTCAGAGGCAGGAAGCACCAAAAAAGTATCTTTCGACAGAAAGGAAATATACGAGGAAGTGAAAGGAAAGTAGGAAGATGCACGAGTTGAAGGTTGCTCTTCCGGAAGAGATGGAGTTTTTCTTCAAGGTTCTCTACCCTGTTCAGGATGAGATACTGAACGCCATTGGTGAGGTATTCGGGGATGCTTTCTACCTGACTGGAGGGACAGCTCTTTCAAGGTTCTATTTCCAGCACAGGCTGTCTGAAGACCTTGACCTGTTCACGGAAACCGAGAACATGAAAACAGCCGTTCCAAGAGTGGTTAAAGCCATGGAAAGCTTGGGACATGAAGTAACAGTAGAAGTGTCGTCCGTTACGTTCGGCAGGCTTTTCGTTTCACTGAAAGGCGGGAGAAAGCTGAAAGTGGACCTTGTAGCGGATTACCCTCTGGAAAAGCCGAAAATTGTAGGGAACTTCTACGTTGACACCCTTACCAACATGGCCGTCAACAAGCTCACGGCTTTTGAGGACAGGGCAGAACTCAAGGACTTAATTGACCTGTATTTCATTGTTAGAGAAGGCGGCGTGAACGTTGAAGAGATACTTGAACTTGCCGATAGAAAGGGAGTTCCTGTTCCTTACGAGGAGCTTCTTGCCATCAACAGCACAGGATTAACGGGAAGAGTTCTGCTTCTGAAAAACGTGGAAACTGAGGACCTTGAAAACTTCCTTGAAGAACTCAGAGAAGTTCTTGAGGAAAACGTTAAAAAAAAAGTTCAAGAAGCAGAGAAAAAGATAGAGGAGATAGTGCGGGACCTTCTATGGGATTTTCCCCTTGAGAAAAGGAAGTTAGATAAGGATAGCATCACTGTTCTGAAAAGAAGACTGAAAGGGCTTTCTTATCCTAAAAGGATTTTGCTTGAGAACTTGCTGAAAACCCTCCAAATTAAATTGGAGGGAGCATTTTAAGGTTAAGTTCTTTCTCCAACCTATGGGAAACTTTTAAAATAGTCGCTTCATCAAAGGCCTTTCCAATAAATTGAATCCCTATGGGCAGGCTGTTCCTATCAAAACCGCATGGTATGGAGATGGCAGGCAATCCTGCAAGGTTCACGGCTATCGTAAAGATATCGGAAAGGTACATCTTTATAGGATCGTTAACCTTTTCACCGATTTTAAACGCCGTAGTTGGAGAAACAGGAGTTACAAGAAAGTCAACATCTTTAAAAACATTTTCAAAATCCTGGTAAATCAAGGTTCTAACTTTTTGAGCTTTTAAGTAATAAGCATCATAATAACCTGCACTTAATGTATAGGTACCTATCATTATTCTCCTTTTTACCTCATCTCCAAAACCCTCAGCTCTGGTCTTGCAGTACATATCAATCAAACCTTCATACTCTTTAGCTCTGATTGTATACCTGACACCATCAAACCTTCCAAGGTTTGATGAGGCTTCTGCAGGAGCTATTATGTAGTAAGTTTCAACTGCATACTTTGTATGAGGAAGAGAGACCTCTTTAACTTCCACTCCCATTAACTCAAGTTTCTTAATTGCCTTCATCACTGAATCTCTCACATCCTCATCCATTCCTTCAACAAAGTACTCCTTTGGTATACCGGCAACCATACCTTTAACTTCCCCATTGATTGATTCAAGGAAGTTGGGAACGGGAACGCTAACACTGGTAGCATCTTTTGAATCCTGACCGGAGATGATATTCATGAGGAAAGCTGCATCCTCAACGGTTCTTGTAATAGGCCCAATTTGATCGAGAGAAGAGGCAAATGCTGTTAAACCATACCTTGAAACTCTACCATAGGTCGGCTTTAAGCCAACAACACCGCACAAAGATGCTGGCTGCCTAATGGAACCTCCAGTATCTGAACCGAGAGAGGCTAAAGCTGAAAAAGCAGAAACCGCAGCAGCTGAACCACCAGAAGAACCCCCTGGAACTCTTTCAAGATCCCAGGGATTTTTAGTAGGACCGAAGTAAGAGGTCTCTGTTGAAGAACCCATTGCAAATTCATCAAGGTTATTTTTCCCAATAAATATTGCCCCTCTCTCCCTTAACCTTTTATTAACCGTCGCATCATAAGGTGATATGAAATTCTCAAGGATCTTTGAACCACAAGTCATCCTTATATCTTCAACATTTATATTGTCCTTGATAGACAGAGGTATACCAAACAGCTCAGGTACCTCATCCCCTCTTAACTTTGAAATCCTTTCATCGGCTTCCTTTGCCAATTTCTCTACATCTTCATTTATGGTTATGTAAGCATTTATCTTTCCCTCTGTTTCCTCAATACGGGAGATAAGCTCCCTAACAACTTCTGAAGGTTTTACCTCTCTTTTAACTACTAACCTGCTCACTTCCGTTAGCGATTTAGTTATTAACTCCATTAATCCTCCACTATTTCTTAACAACCTTTGGAACTATAAAGTAGTTACCATCAGTCTCAGGTGCGTTGAGCATGGTCTTCTCTTTACTTAAACTCAACCCTACAACATCCTCTCTTAGAACATTCTCAGGTGGAATTATTTGAAACTTCGGGTCAATACCTTCAGTGTTTAGTTCATTTAACTTCTCAACAAAATCAAGAATTTTGCTCAGCTGATTGCTGAACAGGTCAATCTCCTCATTGCTCAAGTGAAGCCTTGATAACAGAGCTATGTGCTTTACATCTTCCCTTGACAGCCTCATTTTTTCACTCCAAAACTTTTGGCAAATTTTATCACTTTAATCAACTGAAAACAGACCTTCAACAAACTCCTCAGGGTCAAATTTCCTCAAATCCTCAATCCTTTCCCCAATGCCAACAAACTTTATAGGTATTTTCAATTCATTGCATATGGCAACAACAATTCCACCTTTTGCTGTACCATCAAGTTTCGTTAACACTATTCCTGTAACATCTGTTATCTCTTTAAAGGCTTTAGCCTGGGAAATCGCATTTTGTCCCGTGTTTGCGTCGAGAACAAGGAGAATTTCTGAAGGCTCTCCTGGTAGCTCTCTTGATATTACCTTTTTAATCTTCTGAATTTCCTTCATGAGCTTCTCTTTATTGTGCAACCTTCCAGCAGTATCAACTATTAAGATCTCCTCTCCTTTTGATTTAATGCTCTGAATTGCATCAAACACAACCGAAGCAGGGTCTGAACCTTCATTTCCAATAATGATTCTTGCCCCTGAGCGTTCTGCCCAAACCTGAAGCTGCTCAATAGCAGCAGCCCTAAACGTATCTGCAGCAGCAAGTAGAACTGATTTCCCAGATTCGATAAGCTGCTTGGAAAGTTTCCCTATGGTTGTTGTTTTCCCAACACCGTTTACACCAAGAACAAGAACAACAGAAGGAGAACCAGAAAGATTAAGTTCTCCTTTACAGTTGCTTAACATTTCCTTGATTCTTCCCTTCATTAGAGTGACAATCTCTTCTGACGTTCTGATCTTACTCTTTGAAGCTTTTAATCTAAGATAATCTATAAGGCTAAGAGTAGTCTTAACTCCCATATCTGAGAGAATTAACTTCTCTTCAAGTTCCTCAAAAAGAGATTCATCAACCTTTCTCCCGGAAATTGAAGAAAGACCAAGAGCATCTCTTGTCTTTTTCAAACCATCCTTAAATGACTTTAATAACTTTACACCAGATAAACCTAACCTGTTTTCAAGCTCCCTTAGCTTTAGTTCAAACTCTACTTTGAAGGGTTCAGGAACATTGTCTCTAATTTGGCTTAACATCTTGTAGGCAACATCATCAATCCCCTCTTTCATGCTCAAAACAGCAACGTAATAAGTTGAAAGAAAAGAGAGCAAGGGATTTTCACTGTTCCTTGAAACATCATAAAGGTTTCTTGCTTTCCTTAAATTCCCTTTATACTCTTCAACTAAACCCTGTAAAAAGGAAGCAAAATCCTTTCCAAGTTCTTCTTTAACCAAATTTATGAACGGCTCTATTCTCTTCTGGAGAGCCTGCCCTTTTATCACTTTTACAACTTCAGCAATCAACTCCCCATTACTGTAAATCAAAGCTTTAATTAAAGCTTCAGGAGCCTTCTTCTCATCACTTCTTGCAACATCGAGCCACTTATTGGGCTGGTTTGGATTATCCCTTAAATCATCCTCAGGTTTTCTCCTTCCAAAGATTCTCAACATAAAATCACTCCTTCCTTATCTTGGATATAAGCTTTAAAATCTCAAATGAAACCTCTTCTTTACTTCCCGAAAGCTTCTCCTCGACAGAATCGGTTATTAAAACAACCTCCGTCTCGTCACTCCCAAAAATTCTCTTCTTAACATCATTGGCAACTATCACGTCCAGATTCTTTCTTTTCAACTTTCTCCTTGCATTTTCAATAAGGTTCTCCGTCTCTGCAGCAAATCCAACTATAATCTGCCCTTCTCTCTTGTTCTTTCCAACATCTTCCAATATATCCACAGTCCTTTTAAGCTCAAGCTTAAATACACCCTCCGTTTTCTTCACCTTCTCCTTGGATACCTTTATAGGAGAATAATCACCAACAGCTGCAGCAGATATGAAAACCGTTGCATCTTCCATATTATCCTTTACTGCTCTATACATCTCATCAGCAGTCTCAACTTCAACGAACTTTACCCCGTAAGGCGGTTTAATGCAAGTTTTTCCAGAAACAAGCACGACATCTGCCCCTAAAGCTTTCGCTGCCCTTGCAAGTGCAAACCCCATCTTCCCGGTTGAAGGATTTGAAATGAACCTTACAGGGTCTATGTACTCCCTCGTCGGTCCAGCTGTTACAACAACCTTCTCACCTTCTAAAACTTTGGGGGAAAGGTAATACAAGACAGAATCAACTATATGCTCCAATGAAGCAAGTCTTCCCTTACCTCTTTCCCCACACGCAAGGTATCCCTCTTCAGGCTCAACTATTTCATATCCCAAAATTCTAAGTCTTTTAATATTTTCCTGCGTAACTCTATTCTCATACATCCTAACATTCATGGAGGGACAGATAATACCTTTACCGAAACAAAGAGCTAACTCCGTAACTGGATTGTCAGAGATTCCACAAGAAATCTTTGCAATTGTGTTTGCAGTGGCAGGAACAATAAGAAAACAATCCCCCCAAGAGGAAATGGAAACGTGACTTACGCTCCCATTTGATTGAAACAGGTCCTTATAAACAGGTTTTCCGGAAATTGCAGAAAGAGTCGCTTCACCAATAAACCTTAAAGCACTTGGAGTCACTGCAACAACAACATCCGCTCCTTTTCTTTGAAGTTCTCTAATGACCTCTACCGCTTTGTAAGCAGCTATTCCCCCTGTTATACCAACAACAATTCTGCTACCCTTTATCATCTGTCTTCCCTACCTTTCTCATAAGGGGTTTCAGCCCCATCTCCTGACCAAGATAAAGACTAAAACCAAATGTATGGATATAGCTTGTAATGACAGCTGCTGTCATTGGAATAACAACATCAGCATGACTCATCTCTGTAATCATTACAATTGCAGCTAAAGGTGTTTTAGCACCAGCAGCAAGCGCCGCTCCCATCCCTGCAAGGGTGAACATAACAATCTGATCAGGGAAGAAATGACCAAAGATGTTCCCAATAGCTGCTCCTATCAAGAGATTAGGTAGAACTAAACCACCTGGAATACCAAATGCAAGTGTGAGACTTGTAATTAACATAGTCAAAACAACTATCAATATGTCAACCCATATAGGAAAAGGTACCTGAGCGAGTTTTGAAACTATTCCCATGTGAGCAGGAGCTGAAAGGATGTCAGTATCCTTTGTAATAAAGTAGAGAAGCAAGAGAAGAGGAATTGCAATAGAAGTTCCAATGATAGGCCTTTTAACAGTGGAAATGAGTTTTGATACGCAGGTTCCCGTATGGAAGAGAAACGTGTAGATATAGGTTGCAAAAGATATTACAAATCCCATGATGATAATGTAGGGAACGCTCATCAAGTTCCACTTTGGCTCCTTGGTAAGCATTATGAAAGCATGCTCTCCTCTGAAAAAAGAAAATGTAAGGTAGCTGGCTATAGATGCCATTATCATTGGAACAAAAGGTCTGTAATCAAGGTCATACATGTTCTCAAGTTCCATAGCAAAGATTGAGCTTCCTAAAGGAGCCTTGAGCAAAGCCCCCGTGAAAGCTCCTCCCCCTATCAATCCGAGCAGATTTTTAAATTTCTTTCCAAAGCCATAAGCTCTTCCAAACCACTCACCAATTGCCACTCCAAGGAAAAATGAGGGACCTTCCCTTCCAGCAATGAAACCCCCAGATAGAGTTAAAGTTGATGTCACGAGCTTTAGAATAGCAGATTTAAGAGGAATGTAATACTTAGTTTTAAGGTGTATAACTGAATAGCCAATTCCCGGACCTCCGATTGATGGATCCACCTTCAAGGATATGCCAGCAACGAAAGAGATAATCACAGGATATACCAGCAAAAGTATTATGTTTGACGTTAAGAATTTGTTCATTTCAACAATAACAACATCCATCAGAGCAGCAACTGCTCCCGTTGCCATACCAACAGCAAAGGAAAAAGGAATCCACCTTCCAAAAAAGTAAGCTATTGAAACAATATCAAACCTTATCTTAAGGTTCGTATTTCCACAGCCCTTTATGTAATCAAGTACGTATTTAAAATCCCTTTTAACTTTATTAGGAACCAAAAATACCTCTCCTTACAATCTTAGCCATTCTTCTTGCCATCTCAATGAGCCTTCTCACCCTTTCCTGAGTTGGAGGATGGGTTGAAAAAAGAACTGCCAGAGTATCC
>CAZJFY010000050.1:0-6753 GCA_964545225.1 uncultured bacterium
AAAAACAAACTCTCTCTTTGGCCTTGAACCATAAAGCAGATTTCGAATTGAAGAAAAGTACCTCTTCTTGCCAAAATCGTGATAAACTTTTAAAAACCATTTATCATCAACTATAAATCCAGACTTCCTTTTGGAAGAGTAAACTCTCCTTATCACCGCATCACCTTGTCCATTTTGTGAGATAATAACAAAAACGCTAAAGAGGTGATATATGTTCCCAGAATTTAATGAATTTCTGAAAAAAGAGAAGAACATTTGCGTTGTTGGACTGGGATACGTTGGACTTCCCCTTGCAGCAATTCTTTCCAGAAAGTTCAGCGTTATAGGATTTGACATAAACAGGAAGAGAATTGATGAACTTAAAAAGGGCATTGACACTACAGGAGAAGTAGAGAACATAAAAGACTTAAACATCCATTTTACTTACGAACCATCAAATATTAGAAAAGCAAATCTCATCATAATAACAGTTCCAACACCAATAGATAAACACAAAATTCCGGATCTTAACCCGGTAAAATCCGCTACAAGAACTGTAGGAAGAAATTTAAGCCCTTTTTCAATAATTGTTTATGAGTCAACAGTTTATCCTGGAGTCACTGAGGAGATATGTGTACCTATACTTGAAAAGGAATCTGGTCTCAAATACTTGGAAGAGTTTAAGGTGGGGTATTCTCCTGAAAGAGTTAACCCTGGAGATAAAGAACACACAATAGACAGGATAGTAAAAGTTGTTTCTGGTTGCGATAGTTACACACTAAATCTGCTTTCGGAGATTTACGGCTCGGTGATAAGAGCTGGAATTCATAAGGCACCAAACATTAAAACAGCAGAAGCTGCAAAAGTTATTGAAAATACGCAAAGAGACCTCAACATCGCTCTAATGAACGAACTTTCAGTAATTTTTCATAAAATGGGACTAGATACAAAGGATGTTCTTGAAGCAGCAGGAACGAAATGGAACTTTCTAAAGTTTGAACCCGGACTTGTTGGGGGACATTGTATAGGCGTTGACCCTTACTATTTAACTTTCAAGGCCCAGGAAATAGGATACCACCCTGAAGTTATACTTGCTGGAAGAAGAATAAATGACTCAATGGGGAAATATATAGCAGAACAAACTGTAAAGTTAATAATCAAGGAAAATAAAAAGGTATTAAATTCAAAAATAGCAATCTTGGGTTTTACATTTAAAGAAAACATAAAAGACATACGAAACACGAAGGTCATAGACATATATAGGGAACTTAAGGACTTTGGAGCCAAACCATTTATTTACGATCCCCACGCTGAAGCTAAAGAAGTACAGGAGATATACGGAATAAAAATGCTTAAGTCCATTGAGCAGGAAGCTCCATACGATGCAATCGTAGTTGCAGTAAAACACAAGGAGTTCCTCGACCTTTCGCCTTCATTCTTTAGTAGGCTATCAAAAGGCAATCCCATCATAATCGATGTAAAGGGAATTTATGACAGAAAACTGTTCACCGGTGCCAGGCTTTGGAGATTATAAAAATTTTTTGAAATTATGGTATTATTCCGTTTACCGATTTTTGGAGGTTTAAAATGCTGTTTAAGAAACCTCAAGTGTCCTTTTACCCTTTTATGGTTTTAAGAGATGACTACAAATGTATAAGATGCAAGTCGTGTGTTGATCAGTGTTCCTTTGACGCAACATATTACGACGAAGACCTTAACATGATAATGAACAGGAATGAAAACTGCGTAAACTGTAAAAGGTGTGAAGCTTTCTGTCCAACCGATGCGATAAAAGTTGTTAGAAATCCTTCAACCTTCCATCAGGATGCAAACTGGACACCTGAAGCCATAAGAGATATTCACGTGCAAATGCTAACCGGCGCAGTTATACTTACATCAACAGGAAATGATAAGCCTTACAAAAACTACTTTGACCACCTTTTACTTGATGCATGTCAGGTTACAAATCCTCCAATCGATCCTTTAAGAGAACCGATGGAGCTAAAGACTTACATAGGAAGGAAAACTGATAACCTTGAATTTGAAGATAGCATAAACATAAAAACAACTATAGGAAAACAGCTTGAGCTTGAAATACCTGTTTTGTTCTCTGCAATGTCATATGGTTCCATAAACCTTAACCTCCAGAAAGCCATGGCAAGAGCTGCTTCAGAATTTGGAACTTACTGGAATACAGGTGAGGGCGGACTCCATAAAGACCTCAAAAAGTTTAAAGAGAATACAATAGTTCAAGTTGCATCTGGGAGGTTCGGCGTTGACGTTAATTACCTTGAAACTTCAGCAGCTATTGAAATAAAAATAGGGCAGGGTGCAAAACCGGGTATTGGCGGACATTTGCCAGGAGAAAAAGTTAACCAAGGAATTGCAGAAACAAGAATGATTCCAGTTGGAGCGGATGCTATATCTCCAGCTCCCCACCATGATATATACTCCATTGAGGACTTAAGGCAATTGATATACGCATTAAAAGAGGCCACAAATTATGAAAGGCCTGTCTTCGTAAAAATTGCTGCCGTCCACAATGTTGCAGCAATTGCATGTGGCATCGCTCACGCTGGTGCAGATGCCATAGCTATTGACGGTCTAAGAGGAGGTACTGGTGCAACACCAAAATCCTTGAGAGATTACGTTGGGATACCAATTGAGCTTGCTATAGCAGCAGTTGATGACAGGCTAAGATCTGAAGGTTTAAGGAATAAAGTCTCACTAATAGCAGCAGGTGGTTTCAGAAGTCCTGTTGATGTTTTAAAAGCTATTGCACTTGGTGCAGACGCTGTTTACGTTGCAACTCTTGCACTTTTAGCGGCAGGTTGCACCCAGTGTCAGCAATGCCATACAGGAAAGTGTGCATGGGGAATCACAACAAATGATCCAAAACTTGCAAAAAGGCTTAACCCGGATATAGTAGCTGAAAACCTTTACAACCTTCTCCGTGCATGGTCTCACGATATTAAAGAGCTTCTTGGAGCAATGGGAATAAACGCTATTGAAAGCATAAAGGGAAACAGGTTGAGGCTAAGAAGCATAGGCCTCACTGAACAGGAAAACAAAATCCTTGGTGTTCTTCCAGCTGGAATGTAGGAGGATTGATGAGATCAAGGAAACTCATGAAAGTTTACCCGATAGAGGAAAACTGCATATCGTGCAGGTATTGTGAAGTTGCATGCACAATGGTTCACAGTGAAACAAAAGACCCGGTTAAAGCTTACAAGTTAGAAAACTTACTGCCAAGAGCAAGGGTTGACGTTAAAGGAGCGATTTCCATATCAACCATGTGCAGACACTGTAAACATCCATTCTGCTTAGATGCCTGCATATCTGGAGCAATATGGCAGGATGAGAACGGGAAAGTCCACCTTGATGAGGATGTATGTGTTGGTTGCTGGGGATGTGTTCTCGTATGTCCATTTGGAGCTGCACACCCTCACATTGAAAACAAACACTCATTTAAGTGCGACTTATGCGAGGGCAGAGAGTTTCCAGCATGTGTAGAAGCCTGCCCAAACAGAGCACTTGTTTACGATGAGGAGAGGTAGAATGAAGTACGTCATCATTGGAAACAGCGCTGCGGCTGTTGGATGCATCACGGGATTGAGGAAAAAGGACTCATCAGGAGAAATTGTTTCAATAACCTACGAGAAATCAGGATGTTATTCAAAGCCAATGATAGCTGATATTCTAATCGGATATCCTGATGAAAAGGTGATTTACAGGAAAAAAGAGTTCTTTGAAAAAAACGGAGTCAGCCTGATAGAAGGTCTGAAAGCAATTAGCATAGACGCAGGCAAGAAGTTTGTTGAACTCGAAAACGGAGAAAAGATAAACTATGACAAACTTTTAATATCAACAGGAGCCGTCCCTTTTGTCCCTCCGATAAAGGGAAGCGAAAAGGAAGGAGTTTTTACATTTACGGAGCTTTCCAAAGCCAAAGCCTTAAAAAATTACATCATCAATGAAAAGCCACAAAGGGCAATTGTTATAGGTTCAGGTTTTATTGGACTTGAAGTTGCCTACTACTTAAGGAAGCTGAACATAGATGTAACCATTGTTGAGTTACTTGAAAGACCCCTTGGAAAAGCCCTTGATGAAAGAGGCTCAAGAATTGTTCAAAAAATATTTGAAGAAAGAGGAATAAGGCTCTCTTTCGGGAACACAGTAGAGGAGATCCTGGGAAACGGAAAAGTGGAATCTGTTAAGCTGAAATCTGGAGAAATAACAGAAGCTCAATTAGTGGTAGTTGCAATAGGAGTAAGGCCAAATATTGAACTCGCAGAGAAAGCAAAAATTAAAGTTAATAGAGGAATTGATACTGACATCTTTATGAGAACATCTGCTCCTGACATATATGCAGCTGGAGATTGCATTGAAAACGTTGATTTAACGGATGGCGTGAAAAGAAACCTTCCGCTTTTCCCTCTTGCTTTTGAACAGGGATTTGTCGCGGGAATTAACATGGCAGGTGGAAAGCTTAAATACATTGGAGGAATTCCTTTAAACTCTTTAAAGTTCCTTGATTATCCAGTTTTAAATGCCGGAATAGTTGAACCTCCTGATAACACTTTTGAAGTAAAGGTTAACGATCAATTTGAGAAAAAAGGTTTCTATAGGAAAGCTATTTTTAAAGAAAACAGGCTTGTAGGATTTGTTGCCATCGGCAAGATAGAAAGAGTAGGAATCTTAACAGGGATTATAAGGCAACGAATGGATGTTTCCTCCTTTAAAGATAGGTTAACAAGCGTGGACTTTGGGATTGCAGACCTTCCGGAAATATGGCGAAGAGAGAGAATTCTGAATGACAAAACAGCATACAAGGATTGGGGGCAAGGATGAAAGCTTACTCCGATATGTCAGGATGTGGCCTTTCCGGCTTTATAAATAGAGATGGCAAGAAAGTTTCTGGGAAAATTATAAAGGAATCTATCACCTCAATGAAGGAAAGGGGAAACGGCATGGGTGCAGGCTATGCTGCTTACGGGCTGTACCCAGATATGGCTGAATTTTATGCCTTCCACGTAATGATGGATAACATGGATTTAGAATCAGAAGTTAATGCCATACTGAATAAATCATTCAAAATCGTAAAAAGCGAAATGATACCAACAAAAAGCGTCCCTTCACTTTATAAGAAAACAGTTCCTCCCATCTTTTACAGGTTTTTCGTTACTCCAAGGGAGGATGCTATACAACCTCTTGAATCTGAAGAGGACATGGTTGTTAGGGTTGTGATGACAATAAACGAAAAGGTTAAAGGTGCCTATGTAATCTCAAGCGGAAAAAACATGGGAGCATTTAAAGGAGTTGGAGAACCTGATGAAATTGGAGAGTTCTTTGAAATTGATGCATACGAAGGTCACATATGGATAGCACATACGAGATTCCCCACAAATACGCCTGGCTGGTGGGGAGGGGCTCACCCATTCACCCTGCTTGACTGGTCTATTGTCCACAATGGAGAAATAACATCTTACGGAACAAACAAAAGATATGTAGAGATGTATGGATACAAGTGCACTCTATTAACAGATACAGAAGTGGCTGCTTACCTTTTTGACCTTCTATTTAGAAAGCATAGGCTACCTATAAGAGCAACATTAATGGCTATGGCATCCCCTTTCTGGAAAGATATTGAACACACTGAAGAGATGAAACTTGACAAAGTTGCAAAAATGGAAAGGATGATAAGGCAAATTTACGGTTCAGCAATGCTAAATGGACCCTTTGCCATGTTATTTGCATTTAAAGACGGACTTATAGGCTTTAATGACAGGATAAAGCTAAGACCCTTCGTTGCAGCTGTAAAAGAAGATACAGTCTACATGGCAAGCGAAGAATCAGCAATAAGGATAATATGCAATGAACCTGAAAAGGTGTGGATGCCGAAAGCTGGAGAGCCTGTTATTGCTCTTATGAACTACTGCAAAGAAGAGGAAATATGCTATCCCGCTTAAGGAGTTACAGATGGAAGTAATCAAAATAGAAGAGGGAATCTACCAGATAAGCTGTGGCACAACACATTATAAGATAATTAACAGAAAGATCAGGGAGCTTGTTGAATCAGGAGTAGAGAAGATAATACTAAAAGACGTATATGGACAAAGGTATATTGGAACAGGAATAAAGAAAGATATAAAGATTGACGTTTACGGAACAGCAGGAAATGACCTTGGAATCTTCCTCTATGGTCCAAAAATAGAAGTTTTCGGCAATGCCCAAGATGGCGCAGGTAACACAATGATGAAAGGTGAAATCATAATACGTGGACATGCCGGAGATGTATGCGGTTATGGGATGAGAGGTGGAAAGGTTTACGTTGAAGGGAATGTAGGTTATAGGGTTGGAATTCATATGAAAGGTTACAAAAACTTAATTCCAACATTTATTATAGGTGGTAGAGCAGGGAACTTCTTTGGCGAGTACATGGCAGGAGGAAGGTTAATTCTTCTTGGCCTAAACAGGAAATCGGGGGAGGAAGTTGTTGGAGATTACTGCGCTACTGGCATGCATGGAGGTGTAATATACATTAGAGGAGAAGTTCCTGAAAGGTACCTTGGAAAGGAGGTAAAAGTCTTTGAAGCAGACGAAGAGGATATGAAAATCCTTAAGGAAGAACTTAAAGGCTTTTCTGAAGCCTTCAACATACCACTTGACGAAATACTTGCTGAACCCTTTATAAAAATCGTTCCCGTTAGTGCAAGGCCTTATGGCAGAATGTACGCCCACAGATGGGGCATTGCAAGTGGAGTTATTAAGTGA
>CAZJFY010000051.1:0-6676 GCA_964545225.1 uncultured bacterium
AAACATCTCGTTAACGGCCTCACTTTCAAATCTTCCTCCCTCAAGTGGAACAAGTGGCCTTAGCTCTGGAGGAAGCACCGGAAGAACTTCAAGAACCATCCACTCGGGCTTATTATTGCTTTCCATAAAGGATTCAACGAGTCTTAATCTCTTAACCAGCTTCTTCAGTTTTGCTTCAGTAGTATCTTTCCTTGTGGCTCTCCTTATCTCCTGCTTAACAAGGTCCTTGCTTTGAATTTTCCCCTGTTCAACAAGAAAATCAACGTACCAATCAAGAGCCTTACTTCCCCTTAAAACTTCAATATCAAACTTTTCGGATATCCTTTCAAGGTCCTCCCTGGAGATGATGTCACCTTTCTTTAACTTGCTATCCTTTGGATCTACAACAATCAGGAGACTGTTCTTAACAATTGCAACTATTGTTTCTTCAGAAAGACCTGTATAGTAAGAAACGACAGAAACTGCCTCTTTGAAAAGGTTGGGCAATCTCTTCTGAAGGTCACTATTTATACTGTCAATCTCACCAGAGTACATCCTTATCTCTTCTCTCAACTCTTCAGCAAGCTCTTCCATATCTACCCTTTTAAGAGCTTCTCTTATAGCTTCTGCACCGATTCCAACCTCAAATGCATCCTCACCCAATTCCTCGACTTTCTCCCTGTACTCATCCTCTGTAAGTATCTGGAACTTTTTAAGTCCGGTTTCATCTTCACTTCCGGGATCAAGAACGATGTATGATTCAAAGTAGAC
This sequence comes from uncultured bacterium, assembly GCA_964545225.1. GTDB lineage: Bacteria > Aquificota > Aquificia > Desulfurobacteriales > Desulfurobacteriaceae > CAZJFY01. The sequence goes on from CAZJFY010000051.1 coordinate 751, forward strand.
AACCCTTTCAACCTCCTTTACTGAAAGGCCTAGAAGCGCACCAATTTTGCTCGGAACTGACTTCACATACCATATGTGAGTACACGGTGCTGCAAGCTCAATATGTCCAAACCTTCTCCTCCTTTCCCTTGAAAGTGTAACTTCAACACCACACCTATCACAAACTACTCCGGCATACTTTGAACCTCTGTACTTTCCACACAAGCACTCCCAGTCTCTAACAGGCCCGAATATCCTTGCGCAGAAAAGGCCATCCCTTTCAGGTTTCAGCGTTCTATAGTTCAAGGTTTCCGGCAACTTAACCTCTCCGTAAGACCATTCCTTTATCTTTTCAGGAGAGGCTAATCCAACCTCTATTGCATCAAAGTCAAAAGTTTTTGGCTCCTCAGAGAACACAATCTCTTTCACTACTGCCTCCTAATTTTTGGTTATTCCTCTTCCTCAACGCGCTTGATAAACTTAACATCAAGCGCAAGAGCTTTTAACTCCCTTACAAGAACGTTAAACGATTCAGGAAGGCTCGGTTCATAGGTATACTTACCCTTAACTATTGATTCATAAACTCTCGATCTACCCTCAACATCATCAGATTTAACTGTAAGCATCTCCTGAAGGGTATAAGCAGCACCATAAGCTTCAAGTGCCCAGACCTCCATCTCTCCGAACCTCTGGCCTCCAAACTGAGCTTTACCACCAAGAGGCTGTTGGGTAATGAGAGAGTATGGTCCTGTTGACCTTGCATGAATCTTGTCATCAGCAAGGTGGATAAGCTTCAGCATGTACATATAACCAACTGTTACGTCCTGGTCAAAGGGCTCTCCTGTTAACCCGTCGTAAACTGTCAACCTTCCTGTCTCTGGAAGACCAGCAAGTTTAAGCAACCTTTTAATCTCATTTTCTTTAGCTCCCATGAATACTGGCGTTTCAAATCTGACACCTTTAGAGAGTTTTTTGGCTACTTCCCTTAGTTCGTCATCAGAGAGGGAGTCTACAAGTTTGCTAATTCTCTCATCGTTGTAAATAGCTTTTATCTCCTCCCTAACAGCGTCAAGCCCTGCTTTCATTAACTTTTCAATTTTCTTACCAAGTTCCTTTGCAGCAAGTCCAAGGTGAACCTCAAGAATTTGACCAACATTCATACGGGATGGAACACCAAGAGGGTTTAAAACGATGTCAATGGGAGTACCATCTTCAAGGAAAGGCATATCCTCAACTGGGAGAATCTGGGAGATAACACCTTTATTCCCGTGGCGTCCGGACATTTTATCGCCAATAGTAAGTTTCCTCTTGGTCGCAATGTAAACCTTAACGATTTTGTTAACTCCAGCAGGCAGATCGTGACCCATCTCAAGAGCAGCTTTCTTCTCCTCATAGATATTTTCAATGAGTGCAATTTTGTCAACTGCTTTAATCCTTATCCTCTTAAGCTCATTAACTGTTTCCTCATCATCAATGATCGAAGGCTTTCTCAAAGCAAAGAATACAACATCCTTAACGTTCTTCTCTGTTATCTTTTCGCCAGCAGAGAGTATGAGAGAACCTGAAGCATCATAAACATCCTCTTTTACCCTTTTTCCAGTAATAATCTCAGCAGCTTTCCTGTCCCTGTCAGCTTTAACAAGATCTATCTCTTCCTGTTTAGCCTTTTCAAGTTTTGCCTTTTCTTCACTCTCAATAAGCTGAGTCCTCAGATCCTTCTTTTCCCCTCTCCTTGAAAGGATTTTAACGTCTATAACAACCCCTTCTATTCCGTGAGGAACGTAGAGCGATGAATCCTTAACTCCTTTGGCTTTCTCTCCAAATATAGCCTGCAAGAGCTTCTCCTCAGGCGTTAAAACCTGTTCGCCTCTCGGAGTAACTTTACCAACAAGGATATCTCCCGGTTTGACGTAAGTTCCTATCCTTATAATTCCAGATTCATCAAGGTTTCTTAGAAGATACTCTGGGATGCCCGGAATATCTCTTGTTATCTCTTCTCTTCCAAGCTTTGTTTCAACAGCTTCACACTCAAGTTCTTGAACGTGAATAGAAGTGTAAACGTCATCCTTCAGTAACCTTTCACTAACAAGAATGGCATCCTCAAAGTTGTATCCTCTCCAGGGCATAAATGCAACAAGAACGTTCTTTCCAAGGGCAAGCTCTCCATTTTCCATTGATGGACCGTCTGCTATTACCTCTCCCTTGCTTACCCTCTGCCCTTTCTTAACAATCGGCTTCTGATTGAAGCAGGTCTTCTGATTTGACTTCTTAAACTTCTTAAGTTCATAAACGTCAAAACCTGTATCTACAGAAAGCCCTTCAACAATCTCTTCCGGATTTACCCTTATAATTATCTTATCTGCAGTCACGCTCTCAACAACCCCAGACCTTTTAGCTATTACGGCGTTCCTGCTGTAAAGAGCAACAGGTTTCTCCATACCCGTCCCGACAAGAGGCGCTTCAGTTCTCACAAGCGGAACAGCCTGACGTTGCATGTTTGATCCCATTAAGGCTCTGTTGGCATCATCATGCTCAAGGAAAGGTATCAATGAAGCTGAAACGGAGAACACCTGCTTTGGACTGATATCTATAAACTGAACTTCTTCCTTCTTAACAAGCTTAAATTCGGCTTTGTGCCTTGCCATAACCATATCAGCTGCAATGAATCCATTCTCATCAATGGGAGCGTTAGCCTGAGCTATAACGTAGTTCTCCTCTTCATCTGCTGTCATATAAACTATTTCATCTGTAACCTTTCCATTGATGACTTTCCTGTAAGGAGTTTCGAGAAAGCCAAGCCAGTTTATCCTTCCATAGGTTGTTAATGAATTTATCAATCCAATGTTCTGACCTTCTGGAGTTTCAATTGGGCAGATCCTCCCATAATGGGAAGGATGAACGTCCCTTACTTCAAACCCTGCTCTTTCCCTTGTAAGTCCTCCCGGACCAAGAGCTGACAACCTCCTTTTATGAGTTGTTTCTGAAAGCGGGTTCGTTTGATCCATGAACTGGCATAACTGAGTCAGGTTAAAGAACTCCATAAGAGGGTTGGTTGCAGTTCTCGGATTTATGAGATCCTGAGGCATCACAGATTCAACATCGGCAACAGAGAGTTTTTCCCTTATTGCTTTCTCAAGTTTAAATAGCCCTGACTTAAAGGCAATTTCAGCAAGCTCCCCAACTCCTCTGATTCTCCTATTTCCTAAATGGTCAATGTCATCGTAATCCCTTAAACCTGCATGAACTTCAAGAAGAGCTCGGACAGCACCAACTATATCTGAGCTATGAAGAATCCTGCCTTCGTTATCGTAATCAGGCTCAACGTTCAACTCAGAAACTCCTGCCATTAAAAGCTTCCTTGCTACAGTCTCATCAATTGTTGTACCTTTTGCAACTATTATTTCTCCGTTTTTGTCATAAACATCATCTGCAACCTTAACTGGCGGAAGCCACTTTACATTTTTAAGGTCTTCAGCAGTTATCTTTGAAAGCTTTTCCTTTGGATAGATCTTCTCATTAACTTTTGCTCTTCCAACCCTGGAGAGATCGTATCTCTTTGTGCTGAAAAACATGCTTTCAAAAAGGTTCTTTGCACCTTCAACTGTTGCAGTATCTCCGGGCCTGACCTTTCTGAATATCTCAACGTAAGCAGCAATTACGGGGTCTTCTATCTTTTCTCTTACTCTGTCCCTTCTCTCCTTCCTTAAAGTATTTATTATCACGGGACCGTACGGCTTTGCCCTTCCGTGAACAGCTTTAAACTTAGCTCCCTCAGGTAATTTCCCCTTGCTTAGACTTAACTCCTCATACGCTTCCTGAATCACCTCTCCTGTTTCAGGGTCAACGATATCGCTTACAAGGTAGTAGTTTGACATCTCTGAAGGATTTCTAACCTCACCGTTTTCGTCAATGAATTTCCCCTCTTTTACTTCAAAAGACTCAATGACGTCTCCATAGTATATATCTAAAATCTCCTCATCGGTTCTTATGCCAAAAGCTCTTAAAAGGTAAGTGCCGAGGAACCTCCTCTTTCTATCTATCTTAACGTAGAGAACATCGTTATAGGGAATCTCAAACTCTATCCAGGAACCCATTGCAGGAATTATGCTTGCAATATCAATTATCCTTGTAACCGCAGTGGTCTTAGAAAGTTCTTTTTTGAAAAACAAGCCAGGAGACCTGTGAAGCTGGCTTACAACAACCTTTTCTGTCCCATTTATTACGAAAGCTCCCCTATCGGTTATCAGGGGTATCTCTCCAAAGTACATTTTGTTCTGCTTGATTATTGGAGCTATCTTCTCACCGGTTTTTGGATCTTTTTGCCATACGTATAGCTCAAAAAGAACTCTCAAAGGTGCAGAATAGCTTATTCCTCTCTCAATACATTCATCCGGGGAGTACTTTGGCCTGAAAACAACCTCCATGCCGCACTTTGGACAGACAACCCCTTTTCCGCCAAGCCCTTGATATCTTCCACACTTGCAGTACCAATCCCCAATTTCATAACCTCTATAGTGAATCTCCACACCTGTGGCTTCATCGATAATGGGAAAAGCCTGCCTGAAAGCAGATTCAAGGCCTGTATTTTCCCGTTTTTCAGGATGTCTATTTAGCTGAAGGAACCTTTCGTAAGACTCAAAGGGAAAACTTAAAAGGTCTGGAATTCTTTCTTCCCGTTTTGCAAAGTTTTTTCTTGGAAGAGTTGTTTTTAGTTTTTCTTTTTTGAGGACTGCTACTTTCTGAGTTTTACCCATGCTTACCCTCTTCGAGATTTTTGATTTAAAATAGGACAAGGGAGACCAATATAGTGGTCTCCCATAGAAAAATTATATTTCCTAAATAGGCTAAATTCAAGCTTACTTAATTTCTATTTCGGCTCCTGCTTCCTTAAGCTTCTCAGCTATCTTTTCAGCCTCTTCTTTTGAAACTCCTTCCTTTACGGGACTTGGAGCACCATCGACTAAAGCTTTGGCTTCCTTAAGACCGAGTCCTGTAAGCTCTCTCACAGCTTTAATGACTTGAATCTTGTTTGCACCTGGAGATTTGAGTATAACGTCAAATTCTGTCTTCTCTTCAGCAGCAGCTTCCCCACCAGCTGGAGCACCTGCAACTGCTCCTGCAGCTACTACCGGCATGTCAGAAACGCCAAACTTCTCCTTTATGGCGTCAATCAGTTCTACCAACTCCAGCACTGTCATCTTTTCAATTGCTTCTACTATTTGTTCCTTTGTGATGTCAGCCATTTCCTTAACCTCCTAAATTTAAGCAGTTTCTTTTTCTTCCTTAACGTTGGTTAAAACATAAACGAGTTTCTGTAGTAGGTTTTCAAGTGACCAGGCAACTGCATTTACAGGATACTTAAGTGCAAATGCAAGCTGAGAAAGAAGTTCCTCCCTTGAAGGAATTGACGCAAGTGATTTAAGCATGGATTCATCCGCAACCTTCCCTTCAACAACAGCTGCCTTAAACTTTAGCTTCTCGTTTTCTTTCATAAACTCCTTTAATGCCTTTGCTGCAGAAACTATGTCCCCAAAAGCAAATACAATTCCTGTTGGACCAACGAACTTGTCAGCTATCTGCTCAACCTGAGTCCCTGGGTAAGCAATCCTCATTAAAGTATTCTTTACTACTTTATACTCAGCACCTGCTTCTCTGAGCTTCCTCCTCAAATCACTGCTTTCGGCAACGCTCATTCCCTGAAAGTCTGTTAATACGACCAATGAAGCTTCGGAGAACTTTTTCTTCAGTTCTTCAACAATCTTCTCTTTCTGCTTTCTCGTTCTCAAAGGAGTTACCTCCAGAAGTATTGGGTGGATTGTAGAGGGAGGACAAATTGATGGACAGCTTGGTCTCAGTAGGCTGCCTTAGGCATTTAAGCTTAGCACCTACCCTCTACGACCACCAAAAGTGCAGCGCTAATTATATGGAAGTTTCCTTTTTTGTCAAC
>CAZJFY010000052.1:0-6669 GCA_964545225.1 uncultured bacterium
GATTCATCGGCCACATCCTTGACGAGAAGCGTCTTGCTATGCCTCTTTATAGACATCCTTGGGACGACATTCTCTACGACGTCAAGAGACCAGAAGGCGTCTAATCACCGGGCGGGTTTTCCCCGCCCGTTTCTTTTTTGTTAAATCTTTAAATTTATTCCTTTCCTCTGCATAGGACTACCTTCTACCTACTCTTAACGAAAAAACATTGTCTAACAATGATTATCTTCAATCCTCCCGTATTTTTCTAAACTTCTTATTCAGGATTCGCTGCAAAAAACTTCATTTTCTATGGTATAATAACTCTTGAAAATTGTTGTCGTTCTTTGACAAAAGCCGAATAAGGACTTCTTGGTTGAAATGCCCTAAAGAGGGATTGCGACATAATCTTATCTTTTATCGGCCTCAAAATTTCCTTCGGTTGAAATGTCCTAAAGAGGGATTGCGACTGAAAAGTGTTCGTGAGAAGCTTTTCCACCTCTACGAGTTGAAATGCCCTATAGAGGGATTGTGGCCTGCGCTACTTATTGAAATGTCCTGATGAGTTCGGTCATGGTATAATAGCTAAGTAAAATTTCTCCGGTTGTTTTGGAGGAGTTATAAAGGGGGGAAAGGTTATAGAAATTCTTGGGAAAGATGGAAGGGGTGAGAGAAGCTTTAGAGTTTGAGGAAAAAGCTAAGGAGTTTAAGAAAGCAAAGGATTTTAAAAAGGCTGCAGACTTTCACTTGCAGGCTTCAAAGCTGTGGGCAAGAATAAAAAATTTTAAAAATCAAAAATGGAATCTTGCCAACTATTTCTTTTGCAAAGCAAGTTTATCTTTTGACAAACCAGAAACAGCAAAAAGATATTATTTGCTGTCGGAGAAATTTTTTCAAGGGATAGCTTTAATAGAACCGGCTTTTTATGCGGCCTATAAGGCTGCTACTTCAGAAGCTAAAAGTGTGAACGATAAAAATGAATCTTTACGTTTGCTTGTGGAATCCCTTGATCTCTTAATGGAAAAGTATGCAAATTTAAGTGATAATGAGCTTTATGTGGAAAAGAAGATACTGCATCTTTTTTTAAAGTTTAAGTTGTATAGAGGATTGGGAGATTATGAAAGGGCAGAGTTTTGGATAGGAGAGAGTTTTAAGAGGGCCCAGGAAGCCTATCGCAAGTTTAGAAAGAAGAAGTTTTGGGAATCGGCCATTTTCAAAGAGCATCAGTACTGGAATCTTAAAGCAAAAATTCAGGAAGCAAGAAAAGATTTTCTTAAAGCTGCTGAGTTTTACAGAAAATCAGCGGAAGTTATTAGAAAATTGAATGAAAGTAGAGCCATTGATGAAGAGATCAACTATTATAAATGCATAGCTATCGCTAATAAGTATAACAAGGAAGCTGTAAAGGAAAATTTAGAAAAAGCCATTTCCTTGGCAAAGAAAAGGGGAGACAAACAGCAGGAAGATTATTTAACCGCTCTAAAGTTTGATCATTTGAGTAAGTTTGAAAGTGACCTTGAACGAAAAATTCATTTGATAAAGAAGGCTCACGAATTCTACTTGAAAGCAAAGGATGAAAGGACTGCAAGGTCTCTTAGGTTTGTGTTGTTTTTCTTGTTGTCTAAGAAGCTGTTAAGGGAAAGAAAGTATGAAGAGTCTTTGAACTATATGAAGAAAGCTATAAAGCACTCTAAGTACACGAACTTTCCTAACCTTGTGGCAAGCAGAGAGATTTTGGAATCGGAAAAATCCTTTCACGAAGCTTATGTTTACTTTTATAGAGGAGAATTTGATAGAGCGGCTGAAAAGTTTGAGGAATGGTTGACAATCAGGAAAGATATGGAAGGAACTAGACGTTATCAGATTTACAAGAATCTGGCTACCTGTTGCAGAATTCTTTCTAAGGAAGAACCAAACTATGAAGAGCTTTACTTGGTTGAGGAGCTTTTATCAACGGTAAGGAAAAATAAAATAAGCCTTCGGTTGTACTATGTAGCTGCTTTAGTCTATTCATATATAACTTTGTTTATAAATGGTTTGAGAAAAAAAGAAATTTTGGAAGAAATAAAAGCTTTAATAGTGGATAAAATGACAACAGAGTCTCTATTTGATTTAGAGAGTAGGTTTAAAGTTCAGATGGCTGTGGAAAGGAGGGAATGGTTGTTAAAACTTCCCTCTGTTTTTGCCGAAAGATTTGATCACTGTTTATACATTTTAAGGAATTCTTTACCCGATTTTCGTCATATAGCTTACAGGGAGTTTCTTCTCCTCTTAGAGAATTACTTAAAAGTGGTGGTTGAGTTTAACAGTAAGTTAATATGGAAAGAAGATTGGAAAAGTGAGTTACCAAAATTAATATCTCAGAATTCTAAGGATGTGGAAAGGTTTACTTTTGGAGACTTAGTGGAAAGTGCAGCAAAACTTGGAGAAATGGAGGGATGCTTGCTTTCAAAGGTTTCTCCAGAAATTTTCAGTATTATGAGAGAGGAGGTTCCGCTTAGGAATAAGCTTTCTCATGAATTGTCTTTGGAATTGGGAGGGATTTCTGACGAAGGAATAGAAGAAAAGATGGCTAAAATTATGCAGGAGTTGTCTGTGGCCTTTCCTCTTTGTTTGGAGATTTTTTCTAACTCCCGGTACCCAATTTATGATGCTAAAATTCTTTGGAATCTAATACCTAAGAGAGTTTCTGTTTTTTACGATAACAAGGAAGTATTGTCAAAGGGAATCTACTATGCTTTGCCTGAAAATTTCGTTGGAGATAGATTAAACTTAAAAACCCTTTTGAGAGCAGAAGTTTTATCAAAAATCTTGAGTGGTTCTTGAGATACATTTTAATGAACGCTCTGGGGGCAATATTTTCGTATTTCGTATGGTATATAATATTGGTTAACCAACAGTAGAAGAGGAAAAATTTGAGGGGAAATCTGTTAAATATAATAGAAGGAGACGGTGCTAGGGAAAGAGCTCTTCAGGATTTACTGAGTGCAGTGATTTCCGCCTATGAAGAAGAACCGGAGCTAGATAAAAGGCTTAATGGGTATCTACAACTTGTACCTCATTTAAAAGAGGTTTTTGAAAGAAAGATTGAGGTAAAGGTTGGAAGAAGTATTTATCCTTTAGAGATATTGAAAGTAGAAGAGGAAGAGCTTTTAAGTTTCTTTGAAAACGTCAAGGGGAAGTGGATAATTGCTGTTGATGAATCTCAACATACCGATGAATTTTTTATGAATCACAGCTACTTTTACAGAAGTAGCCTTGCATATGCTTTAAAGGTTAATGAGTCAAAAGATGATAAAGAAAGAATTTTAGGAGTTATTTCCTCTTTTAAGGTATCAGAAGAAACCTCTTTGCTTAAGGATAAACTTGACCTTCAAACTTACATTCAGAACTTAATTGTGGCCCTGTATGCGTTTCTTATCCTTGTTGCTATGAAAGAAGAGGTTTACGCTATTTTTATTGATGGACCTCTAATAAGGGATCTTCACCATTTTCTATTTATCACCTTTGGTAGGAAAGAATTGGAAAAACTTTTTAATATTGATCCGGAAATTGAGAAAGAAGTAAGTATAAAAAAATGGCTTAAAGAGGGTATTTATAGTAGTTTCTTAAAGAAGAAGCTCACGGTTAAAGACTTTGCGAAAGGGAAGCTTCTTGATTACATTTTGACTTCTCCTATCTATGAAGAAATTTTAGAGCAGTTACAGGGAGAAAGGAAATTAAAGCTCTTTTTCAGTGAAATAGCCAACTGGGATGATATAAAAAAGGGGAAAGTAATTCCCGGATTGATAATCTACTTTTTCCTCTTAAGGTTACTTTCCGATATGGTTAGAGAAAAAGGTGCTTTAGTATCAGGAATTGTTAAGGCTTCCCATAGATCAAAAGAGTTCTTGCGTTTTTACTACTCAAGAGCTCTCGCTAAACTTGCAGAAAGAGATAGGCATTTCCGCTTTAAACTTTACGCTACAGAGCTTTTTGATCTGGATAGAGAGGAGACATTTTCAGAGCGCTTGAAAAGGGGAGAGATTTCAAGAGTTTTACTTGAAGAAATGAGTTTAGTAGATGACCACCTTATGACTTTTTGCCTTAACTTTAGTTCTAACTCGGCCAATTTAACATCTCCTTTTGAGATAAGGAGACACAGGAGCAGAAGAGTCAATAGGGAAGAGGTTTTTGAAATAGAGAAAGACTTTCGCGTTAGAGGTATTTCTCCCTACGGTAGTGCGAGTGGAGAAGAGCAGGACTTTTGGTTGGAAAGTATTCTTCTTGAAAACATTCTGCCCCAAGATAGCTACCGCTTTTTTATGACATACGTTAGGACATCGGACCTAAAATTTCCGTTAAGGATTGAATTTCCTGAGTCTAACTGGGAAAGAGCAATAGAATTGGCATCGGTAGTTTACGTCTTAAGTTCTGTTTACAGGAATTACGGAATTCCTATAGTGCTTAAGTACGTTGATAACCTTGTTAGGGTTTCTACGAGGATGATTCAGTATCTTTCAAAAGGGCTTTTAAAGGAAAAGCTATTAAAGGAACTAATAGAAAGTGTGGACGATTCAGAACCTGCCAGGGAGATTGTTAAGAATTTTATGTACGGATTAAAGAGGGGCTTTTTCTCAAGATGACTGCTTTAGAGGGGGATTGGAATGGAGCATATAGGAACGGTTTATGGGGAAGCTACAACTGATGGATTTTCTTTTATTTTTTCTCCTAAGAAACTTAAAGACAAGGAACTAAAAAATGCGTTTGTTGTCGTTGAGGGAGATAGATATAAACATAAGGTTATTGGGAAAGTTGTTGAAATAGTTACAGATAATCCTCTACTTTCTCCAGAAAATTTAAAGTTTTTCGTAGAGGAGGGAATTGGGAGTAAGGTCGGGGATTTCTTAAAGTCCAACCGTTTTGTCAGCTATGAAGCAAAGTGTGAGGTAATAGGGGAGTTTGATGACAAAAATGGAGAGGTAAGACCCCTTACAAAACCTGTGGAAACGGGTTCTAAAGTTTACCTTATAAGTAAGGAACTTCTTGAAAGTCTATTTTTCTCTAAAGAGAGTTATCAACTTTTTCCTGGTTTTATTGAACAGGTGAAGGGGGCTCGTTTTTCTCTTGACGGAGATCAGATATTAACTATGCACTGTGGCGTTTTTGGAATGACGGGTATGGGAAAGACGACAACGACTACAACGCTTCTTGAGGAGTTAACTTTTAGAGGAGCAAAATGTATAGTCTTTGATCCTCATGGAGATTATGAGAATCTTGGTATTTTAAAGGAAGAATTTTTTAAGAAACTGAGAGAAGAACTTGAGAATTGTCCTAAGCTGAGAACTCTTGTAGAAAACTATAGAAACTACCTTTCTAAGAAATGGGAAAATCTTGAAAACGAAATTCCTGATGCTTTAAAGGATGTTGTTAAAGAAGAAAAGGAGAGGGAGCTCCAAGACGATTCTATCTGCTTTAGACTTGCAATGTTTTGTTCTGTCCTTAAAAAGGATGTTGTTGAAGCAGACAATGTAGAGCGTTTTATACGACAACTTAAGCGCTTTGCTGAAGAATACAGTTTTGAAAAGCTCCGAAAGGAAATTCCGGAGGTTCTTCTTGGAAGGTTAATAAAACTTGTTGTGAAGGGGTTTCCCAGTATAAAACTGAATGACTTCTTTGACAAGTACTTTGCCATGAGTTTAATAGAGTCATATTCAGGTGAAGAATTTTCAGAAGCTCAAGAAGGGCATTATGTTGAATGGCTTGAGGAGCTGGAAGGAGAGATATATCAAAAAGGAAAAGAATATAGGGATGAGAATCTTTTAGATTTCTTGCTTAGTAAAGTTAATAGGCTTAATGATTCAAAAAGATCATCAAAATGGCCTATTAAGAGACAGCTTGAAAAAGCAAAAAGAAGTTTGTTATCACTGAAAGGTTCTTCGCTTGTTTCTGTTGATTCGTTAGAAGTTGTTAGAGAATTTTCTAAGAAAGATGGAAAGCTTAGTTTTGTTTCAAATATTGTTTTTGATTTAACAGAAGTAAGTCCTGAAACGGTTCAAAGAGCTCTCCTCTATTCGGTAGCTTATGCTGGATTTCACCTTCATAAGTCAAAGGAGTTGTCCTTCCATCGTGGAGATAATCCTATTTTGTTTGTTATTGAAGAGGCAAGAGTCTTAATTCCTCATTCGGGTGCTGAAGATATAGACCATCCTGCAACTAAGTTTGCAAGAAACATTGTAAGGCGGATAGCCACAGAAGGGCGAAAAATGGGACTCGGACTTTTGATAATCTCCCAGAAACCTTCATCTGTAGATCCGCTTCCGGTTTCTCAGTGTAATACGTTGATTCTACATAGGGTGATAAATCCGGAAGACTTAAGTTTTGTTAAGAGTGTTGGAGAAGCGATTTCTGATGAGGACGTTGAAACATTAAAGACGGTTGAGAAAGGAGTTTCAATAGTTACAGGAACAGCTTTAAAGCTTAGGAAAAGTCTTTTGGTAAGGTTTAGAAACAGGCTTTCAGAAGAAGGAAGAGAACATCCTAAACCTTTAAGAGAAATTTGGAAACGGTAGCGTATGATATTTTGTGTAAGCTGAAAAATTGGAGTAATCTCTGGTTATACCTTGATGAACTTTGAAAATCTTTCAAAGGAGGGGAAGAGGGATAGGAGCTCCACTACGTCCTTAAAAGGCCTCTTTAAAATAATCTCTG
>CAZJFY010000053.1:0-6392 GCA_964545225.1 uncultured bacterium
ATGCATTAAGGGAAAGAGAAGCAAAATCGGGAATCATTTCCCAGTTCATTTACCTGCTTACTATTGGCAAAGGATTTAATGGAGAGTTTATTGAGCTGATGAGAAAAACAATAAACATTACAAACAGCGATGGTGTTATTCTTGGAATCAAGGATAAGGACTCCGATAAAATCTTGATAAAACTCATCACACCAGAAACCAAAGAAGATAACATTAAAAACGTTAACGAATTTCAAGGTATTGAACCCTATATTCTGGAGTTTGGAAAAGAAGTTGAATTCACAAACCCAGCCGAAAAGGGAATCCTAAGTCAAAAAGAATTGAAAATAGGAATAAACTACGTTTTTGGATTACCATTAGAGATATTCTCTGCTGTTAAGGGATTTATAATTTTCTTTAGGAAAAGGAGTGAACCCTTTACAGAGAGCGAAAAAGAATACCTGAAGAACATTGCAAGATCGATATCAATATCAGTTGAAGTAAAAGACCTTATAAAAACGCTTGAGGAAAATGTAAAAAGCGAACAACAGCTTTTTGAATCATCAATTAAAGCACTTGTAAGAGGTATAGAAATAAGGGACTCATATACGAGAGGTCACTCTGAAAGGGTAGCTTACTATTCAATGAGAATTGCCCAAGAGCTGGGACTAAGTGATGAAGAAGTAAAGAACATATACCTTGCAGCGCTTCTCCATGATATTGGGAAAATAGGCATTCCTGATAGTATTCTCATGAAGCCGTCAAAGCTTACATTGGAAGAGTATGAAATCATAAAAATGCATCCAATTCTAAGCTATGAGATGTTAAGTGGCATTGATGCTCTTAAGGATTCTCTCAATGCAATTAAGTACCATCACGAAAGACTTGACGGAACAGGATACCCGGAAGGTTTAAAAGGAAAAGAAATTCCGCTTTCTGCAAGGATAATAGCAGTTGCTGATACATTCGACGCCATGACCAGCGATAGAATTTACAGAAAGGGATACAAGAGGGAAGAAGCTTTAAAAGAGATTATTCAGCTATCTGGAAAACACTTTGACCCGGACGTTGTCCATGCTGCTGTTCCGATCCTCAAAGGAGAGGAACCCTTAATTGAAAAACACGACTACCTAATTCTAAGGGAAATTGAAAGCAGAAGGCTTGACTACTTCTTCAGAGATCACCTTACCGGAGCCTTCAATAGAAATGCTTTTGAATACATATATTCCCAGATTAAGGAAAAACAGGGAAGTTTCACAATTGTTGCTGTTGACATCGTAAAGCTAAGAGACATAAATCTCCAATTTGGATGGAAATATGGAGACAATCTCCTCCAAAAAGTTACAAGTGAACTCAATACTAAGTTCAGCCCATACGCAACTGTCAGGTATTCTGGCGATAACTTTGTAATTTTTATCTCAAGTGATATGGATGATGAAAAGATAAAAGAGAACATTGAAGCAATAATTTCTGACATTAACTGTCCAATCAATTACTATATATTCAGAAATACAGATAATAAAGAGTTTATAATGAAGGAACTTACAAAAATTGAACAGCTTGGATATCAGAGACCTTAGACTTCAACTATCTTTACTTTCCTGATTCTCCTCGAATCAACAGATTCAACAGTAATTCTATGCTCAGGCAGGTAAATAACTTCACCCCTTTTAGGGAACCTTCCAAGAATTTTTAAAACTAACCCAGATACGGTTACATAATCTTCACTTTCAGGCAGGGGTTTCTTCAAAAACCTATTAACTTCCTTAATCTCACATACACCATCAACTATCAGAGTTTTATCATTTACTCTCCTTACAAGGTCAAGACTTCTGTCAAATTCATCCTCAATTTCTCCTACAATTTCTTCAAGAATATCCTCTATAGTTAGTATACCAAGGGTTGAACCAAACTCATCAACAACCATTGCTAACTGTGACTTTGTTTTCTGAAACTCCTTAAGACCTTCAAGAAGGTTCATGTACTCAGGAAGAATCAATATAGGTTTAACAAACTTACTGACTGAAACGTTTCCATCTTCTACATTCATAAGGTCCGTAACTGTAATATACCCCACAATATCATCAAACCTTTCTTTATAAACAGGGAGCTTTGAAAACCCAGTTTTATCAAGAATGTTAACAGCCTGCTGAACCTTTGCACTTTCATTCACAGCAACAACGTTAACAAGAGGGACATATATATCACCAACAGTTTTCTCCTTAAGCTTCAAAACGTTCCTTAAAATCCTCCTTTCCGTCACCTCAAAGGAACACCTTGAAAAGCTCTTTACAAGAGCTTCAAGCTCCTCCTTGGTAACGAACGGAGTTTTCTCTAAAGGTTTTCCAACTAACCCTGTAACAGCATTTGAAACAAACGTTGCAAAGTAAGCTAATGGTTTTACAAAAAAGTAAAAGGCATAAATGGGGTAGACAATTCTAAAAGCAATGGAATCAGCGTACTTTTGAAAAACGCTCTTTGGAATGAGCTCTCCAAAAGTAAGAGTTATTGGAGTAAACGTTAATACAGTTAAAAATTCAGGATAGGAAGAGAAAAACGGAACAGCTTGAGAAACTTTATCAAATAGAAAAACCGTATATAAAACAGACCCTGTAACCGTTGAAAGGTTTGTCCCAATGAGCGTTGCTGCAAGAATTTTCTCCGGTTCGGAAAGTAACCTTGAAAGGAGCTTCGCAGCTTTATCCCCTTTCTTTTCCCTCTTCTTAAGTTCAACCCTGCTCACTGAAACCAGAGCTATTTCACTACCTGAAAAGAAAGCTTCCGAAATAACACAGAGAAAAATGGCAAACAAGACCAAAGCTTCCTTCAACTTATCTCCTCAACCTGAATTTTCTTTATTCTATTTCCTTCCATTTTCTCAACGATAAACTTGAACTTTCTCCAAACAACAAAGTCTCCCTCCTTTGGAACCCTTCCAAGAAGTTTCATAATTAAACCCCCAACCGTGTCAACTTCTTCCTCCTCTTCAAGTCTTTCCTCTAAACCAAAATGCTCTTTAAACTCCTCAATACTCATGCTTGCACTAACCCTAAACCTGTGTTCAGAAATTGGCTCAAAATCCTCTTCATGTTTCTTAAATTCATCAGGCATCTTCCCAAAAAGATAGGAAAGGATATCATCAAGGGTCACAATGCCTACTGTATTACCATATTCATCAATAACTATGGCAAGGTGTCTTTTGCTCCTCTGCATCTCTTCAAGCAGTTGATCTATTCTTTTAAACTCCGTAACGAAAAAGGGAGAATCAATGAACTCCTTAACAGGCTTTTCAAAATCTTGCTTTTTGAGTTTCAGAGGGATTATTCTCTTGGCATAGAGTATCCCTTTTATATCATCGAGATCCTTTCCATAAACAGGAATCCTTGAAAACTTCTTTTCCCTTAGAAGAGCAATTGCATCCTTAACTTTTGTATCCTCCTGAAGGGCAAATATCTCATCCTTTGGAACCATTATCTCCTTTACATCACTTTCGGAAAGGTCTAAAGTTCTATCAATGATCTCCTTCTCTTCCGTCTCTATAAAACCTTCTTTAGCTCCCTCCTCAACCAAAATCATAAAATCCTCATCCGATAGGACCTTTGGCTTGTTAAATAGCTCAATACCAAAAGGCCTAAGAACAAGGGATGCAAACTTAACAAGGAAGACACGTAAAGGGTAAATAAATGCACCTAAAACTTTTAAAAACTTTACAACAGAAAAAGCATAAGTTTCGCTAAATCTAACTGCAAGGGCTTTTGGAGTAATTTCTCCAAATACTAAAAGAGTAATAAGAGCAACAGGGATTGAATAAAAGGAGTTCTCTTCACCAAACTCCCTTATAAAAAGAGAGGCAAACAAAGATGATATTGCAACGTTTACAACTTCATTTCCAATGAGTATTGTTGCAATCAAACGTGCAGGATTCTGCAAATACTCATAAACATCTTTTGCAACTTTATTTCCTTCAAAGACAAGCCTTTCCAGCCTGATTCTATTAAGAGAAAAGAAAGCAGTTTCTGAAGCAGAGAAAAGCGCCGATAGAACAATGAGAAAAGGCAGGAGAAGGAGGTAGTAAAAACTATCCTGCTCCATTACTCCTTCCTGAGAATCATTTTATTAATTATTAAATTTTGAACCGCAGTTATAACATTGTTTGTAAACCAGTAAAGCACAAGTCCCGCTGGGAAAGTTGCAAACATAAACGTAAAAACTACTGCCATAACAAGGAATATCTTCTCCTGCTGGGGATTTGTTGACGGAGTTAGCTTCTGTTGAAGAATCATAGACGCTCCCATAAGAACAGGAAGAACGTATGTAGGATCAGCTTGAGAGAGATCGGCTATCCATAAAAATGGTGAACCTTTGAGCTCAACTGCATTTAGAAATATCTCATAAAGTGCAAAGAATACAGGAATTTGAAGAATCATGGGAAGGCATCCTCCCATAGGATTAACTCCCTCCCTTTTGTACAGCTTCATCATCTCTTCGTTTAATTTTTGAGGATTATCTTTGTACTTTTTCTTAAGCTCTTCAAGCTTTGGCGCCAATTTCTGCATTTTCTTCATAGACTCATAGCTTTTATGGGTCAAAGGATGTAAAATGATTTTTATAATAATCGTGAGAACGATAATAACCAATCCATAGTTTGGAATAAACTTATGGATAAATAGAAAGAACTTAAGAAACGGCTTTGCAAGAAAAGCAAATATTCCAAAATCTATAGCCTTCTCCATGTTAAGTTTAGAAAGCTGCGAAATTTCCTTTGGACCGGAGTAGAGCGTGCAGTTATTAAGAAAAGCCATAACTACAGTTTCATTTTCTGACCTTACAATTTTAACCGGAAAAGCACTATCTTTAACAGCCTGAATAAAGTATTTATCCTCCTGCCCCACCCACCTTACATTGAAAAAGTCCAGTTTCTTTAAACTCTTTGCATCAAACCTTTTTACATTTCCTTTAACCAGCTCAGCAACCGGTCCAATGTGTCCCATCCTTGATGTGTGAGCCTCATTTACTCTTATACCTGGAATTAAAATGGAAAGCTTTTCCCCTTTAAGCTCCTGTCTTAAATCTATCCTGTACGAATTGGGATAAAATGTATAAACCTTTTTGAAAATCCTTCCGTCAGGCAGTGTGCCTGTAAATACCAAATTCCTGGGAGAGCCTTCAACAACCAGAGTCCTTGAAGATGCCCTCATATCTAAATTGGCAAGAACCTCGTTTAAGCTTCCATTTTCTGACAGGGTTAGGAATGGAAGAAAACTTTTACCTGAAACAAGCTCGGCATTATACTTCTTAACTTTGAAACTAACGAGTTTACCGTTTACAGATGAAAATTTTGCATCATAAAGGTTAGACTTAACAGTAATAACCTCCCCTACCCTTTTTGAAGGAGGAATGGATATATCTGCTAATACTTCCTGCTTTCCCTTTTTAACTTCTTGTCTCTCCTTTTTCCCGAAGAAATGCTCAAAGGCAATCATAAAAAGGAAAGCAATCACAGCAGCTTGGATAATTGCAGCTATCTGGTTCTTTTTCACAACTCTCTCCTTTATGGATAGTCTATCCCACCTCTTGAAAATGGATTACACCTTAGTATTCTGTAAATTGCTTTTAAACTTCCCTTAAACGCTCCGTACTTCTCAATTGATAAAACTGCATAACTCGAGCAAGTCGGATAGTACCTACATGAATGGGGAAGTAGTGGAGATATAAACTTTTTATAAAGCTTTATAATGAAAATAAAAAGCTCTCCAATCATGGTTTTTCCTTAAGAAGACCCGCCATCTCTGCTAGCCTTAAAAACTCCTCTTCTACATCCCTAAACTTAAGGCCAATTATACATCTTCGCGCGATAAAAACTAAATCAAAAGGCTTCAATTTGTGCTTATTAAGTCTAAAAACTTCCTTCATAAGGCGTTTTGCTCTATTCCTGTCAACAGACCTTTTTGAAACCTTCTTTGAAACAATAAAGCCAGCTCTTGGAAAACCCAAATTGTTCTCAAGGTAATAGATGACAATAGAATTTCCTGCAACGCTTTTGCCTTCTTGAAAAACCCTTTTAAATTCCCGGTCCTTAGAAATCCTCTCATAACGTCTAAAAGTAAACCTTACCTTCTCTTCCACTCATCACTTACCGTTAGCTTCTTGCGTCCTTTCTTTCTTCTCCTTCTTAATATTTCCCTTCCTGTTCTGCTCTTCATCCTTGCCCTAAATCCATATTTTCTTTTCCCATGAACAATGCTTGGTTGATAAGTTCTTTTCGTTGACAACTTTTCACCTCCAGAGAAAAATGCAAGTGAAATTATATGCAAGCTGCTCCCTTTGTCAAAATAAGACTTCAAAGGTAAAATAACCATAGGAGGGAATATGGAAGAGAAAATATTTGAAGCTTTAAGAAAACTGAATAAACC
>CAZJFY010000054.1:0-6353 GCA_964545225.1 uncultured bacterium
TCTGCCTTAAAGTCATGGCATCCTCCCTAAACGCTTTTGCCAATAACCAAGCTTTTCAATTTCTCAAACTGATCTTTAGTACCAATGATTATAAGAGTATCTCCCTTTAAAATCATGGTTGTTGATATCGGGTTTAGTATAAAAGAGCCGTCCTCCCTTTTAACTCCAATAATGATAACTCCTGTCCTGTTTGGAATTTGAAGGTCTTTGAGAAGTTTTCCATGAAAAGGAGAGCCTTCTGGTATCTTAACCTCCTCAAGCCTCAAATCAACTTCACCGTGATGAGTAACAATATCAAGGAAGCTAACAACACTTGGCCTTATGGCAAGTGAAGCCATCCTCAAGCCACCAATTATGTTCGGCGATATAACTTCAGAAGCTCCTGCTCTTTTGAGCTTAACTATACTCCTTTCGTCAGCAACCCTTGACACTATCTTAATTTTTGGATTCAGGTTCTTCGCAGACAAAGTAATAAAAAGGTTGTCCGAATCACTCGGGGTCGCCACTATTAAATTTGAAGCTGATTTAACACCAGCCTTTATTAGTGTTTCATCCTCTGTAGCATCTCCGATAATGTACATAATATCAATGAAATGATCCCTTACCCACTCTATTCTCTCCTCACTTTTGTCAATGACAACAAAAGGTATCTGCTCTTTCCTTAACTCCTTTATAGCTGCAAGACCTGTCCTTCCGAGACCACAAACAATTGTATGACCTTTCATTTTTGAAATCATCCTTTCCAACCTCTTTATAACGAAAACTTTTTTAAGTTCACCCTCAAAAATCATTGATGCAACTGTGGATGCTCCATAAGCAAATATAGCAAAAGCCACGACAATGATGAATACAGTAAAAACTCTCCCGGGAAAGGACAGGGGATGTATCTCTCCATAACCAACAGTTGATATTGTAATCACAACATGCCACAGTGCATCAAAAAGAGACCAACCCTCAATAAACTTTATCCCCAAAGTGGAGAAAACAACAAGAAAGAGAAGGGAGGAAACTATCTTTATAAATTTCCTGAAAGTCCTATTTTCTAAATCTGGCTTCAAAGGAAAAATTAGCATTATAATTCACTCTAAATATATGTTTTCTCTATTATGGAGGAGTTTTTGGATAAGTTCAAGTTCTTTTTCATAGGAAAAGTTCCAAGTAAAGCAAACTATAAGAAGATATCTCATAGAAGAGTAAACGGCGAAATAAAACCTTTCATCATCAATAACCCCTCAGTCCTATCCTCTCAAAAGGATGCTGTATACCAATTCCATGTCCAGAAAACTCTCTATGGACTTGAAAAGTTTCCGATAGACTACCCACTTAAAGCATCATTTAAATTCTTGCTCTCAGGCAGAGTGAAGCAGAGAGATATAGATAACATTGAAAAGTTCATCGGAGACTCCCTTGAAAAAGCTGAAATTATAAAAAGGGACTCCCTGATATACGTAAAAGAAAAAGTTGAAAAAAGATTGGGGATAAAGGGCTTTTATGAAATCATCATCATTGAACTTGAAAAGCTTGAAAACAGCAAGGTAAAAGAGATGGAAAACCAGATTACCGAAATTGATGAAGACCTCATCAAATTTATAAAACTCCTAAATCTGGAGAATCCGTTTGAAAGTTGAAATCGAAGTAAAAGTACCACTTACAAGCGATCTTAAAAAGGAACTTAGAAAGCTAAATATAATGGTTAACAGGTTAAGAATACTGAAGAAATCCGTTGATGCAAGGAAAATCCCGGCTTTCATCTATAAAGTTGAAGTAGATATTCCACATCAAGTTGCAAGAGAGCTTTTAAATGAAGGAAAGGCAAAAGAGGTAAGGAAACAAGAAGTTCCAATTTTAAGGAGAATTAAAACCAGGAAAAAGGTTTTAACCGTTGGTTCAGGTCCTGCAGGTCTCTTAGCATCTTACCTGCTTTCAAAGGCAGGTTTTGAAGTTCACGTTATTGAAAGAGGAAAGGAAACAATTGAAAGAATTAAAGATGTTGAGAAATTCTGGGAGAAAAGAACCCTAAATGAAAACTCAAACGTCCAATTTGGCGAGGGAGGAGCCGGAACTTTTTCAGATGGTAAACTCGTTACAAGATCAAGAGATCCCAAGAAACTTTACTTTTATAAACTATTAGTCAAACATGGAGCCCCCTCAGAAATACTTTACCTATCAAAACCTCATATCGGAACAAATAAACTCAGAGAGGTAATTCCAAACCTCAGAAAAACCTTGGAAAGCCAAGGAGTTATTTTCCACTTCTCAACAAAATTGACTGGATTCTTAACTTCAGGAGAGAGAGTTATAGGCGCAATCATGGAAAACGTCAACTCAAAAGTTTCAAGGGAAGAAAGCTTTGACTACATAATACTCGCCATAGGAAACAGTTCAAGGGACACTTTTTCAATGCTTTCAGAAACCGGTTTTTCCCTTGAAGCAAAGGGATTTGCCGTAGGGCTTAGAATAGTTCATCCACAGCTTGAAATAAACAAAATGCAGTATGGGAAATTTTACCTTCATCCAAAACTTCCTCCTGCAGATTATTCTGTAACCTACAAAGGAGAAAGAAGAGCCGTTTTTTCATTCTGTATGTGTCCTGGCGGTTATGTAATATGCTCC
Organism: uncultured bacterium; assembly: GCA_964545225.1. Classification (GTDB taxonomy): domain Bacteria; phylum Aquificota; class Aquificia; order Desulfurobacteriales; family Desulfurobacteriaceae; genus CAZJFY01. The sequence continues at coordinate 2,614 of CAZJFY010000054.1, forward strand.
TCATCTGAAATGGAAGGAGTTGTAACAAACGGGATGAGCAACTATGAAAGGGACGGGGATTTTGCCAACAGTGCCATTGTTGTTCAGGTTTTCCCTGAAGATTTTAATAACGACCCCCTAAAAGCGGTCCACTTTCAGAGAACTCTTGAGAGAAAAGCTTTTGTAGAAGGAGGGAAGGATTACTCAATGCCTGCCCAGATGGTAAAGGATTTTCTAAATGGAAAGGAATCAGAGAAGCTTCTAAAAGGCGGATACATACCTGATGTAAAACCATCAAGACTTGATATTCTAATTCCTGACTTCTTAAGGAAAGAGATATCCAACGCTCTAAAACATTGGGGAAAGAAAATGCCTCCCTTTATATCAGATGAGACCATGTTAATCGGAGTTGAAACAAGAACTTCGTCTCCTGTAAGAATATTAAGAGATAAATTTCACAGAGCTGTAAACTTTGAAAACGTTTTTCCCTGTGGAGAAGGATCAGGTTATTCCGGAGGAATAACAAGCTCGGCCTTAGATGGAATGAATACAGCTTTATCACTTATAAAAATTGAAGCATCATAAACACTTAGCAAATCTTATGAAATCCTTAACTTTCGAGAGGTCCTTCTTACCTGGCTTCTCTTCAACGCCACTGCTGACATCTACTGCAAATGGCAAAACACTCTTCACTGCTTCTTTAACGTTTTCCGGTGTAAGACCGCCAGAGAGTATAACGGGAACCTCAAACCTATCTATGACTTTCTTTGCAATATCCCAGTTAAAAGTTCTTCCTGTCCCACCATACTCAGATTCTGAATAGGTATCAAGGAGAACAGCACTAACGCAGTCAACGTAATTTTCAATCGCTTTCACATCATCCTCTTCTTTAATGCGAAAAGCCTTTATAACCCTTTCCCTGCCAATATACCTGCAATCATCTGGTGACTCATCCCCATGAAGCTGAGCAAAATCAAGTCCACAGTAGCTCAAAATTTCAAGAACTGCGTTTCTATCTTCGTTAACAAAAACGCCTACCTTTGTTATAAATGGAGGAAGTTTCTTTGATATGAACCTTACAGTTTTTGGGTCAACGTACCTTTTGCTCTTGCAGTAAAGTATAAAACCAATAGCATCTGCTCCGTAATTCACAGCACTCAAAGCATCGTAAACATCTGTTATCCCACATATTTTTACTTTAACCATACCAATTCCTTTGTTTGATTTGTAAATTGGATTATATTTAGTTAGCCAGAAACTTTAAAGAGGTAAAACATGTTTGAGACAAAAATACCTATGAGAAAATGTTCGTTCTGCGGAAGAGCTGCTTCAGACGTTGATGCACTTATAACTGGTCCACAAGGTATAGCCATATGCAACTACTGTGTTGATGAGTGCTACCAGATGATTCACAGCCAAAAGAGCGAGGAGAACGTTCAATACTCGGTGGACAAGCTACCATCTCCAAAAGAGATTAAAGCCTTTCTGGATAAATACGTTGTTGGGCAGGAAGAGGCAAAGAAAACCTTATCTGTTGCAGTTTACAACCACTATAAAAGAATCCTGTCTTTAAGCGACACATCGGACGTTGAAATTGAGAAAAGCAACATATTGCTTATAGGCCCGACGGGTTCCGGGAAAACGCTTCTTGCAAGGTCCTTAGCAAAGCTTCTTGATGTCCCATTTGCAATAGCAGATGCAACAACATTAACCGAAGCTGGCTATGTTGGTGAAGACGTTGAAAACATTCTATTAAGACTTATTCAGAATGCTGACTACGATATCAAAAAAGCTGAAAGAGGAATAATCTACATTGATGAGATAGACAAAATCGGTAGAAAAAGTGAAAGTGCATCAATAACAAGAGATGTTTCAGGTGAAGGAGTTCAGCAGGCGCTTCTTAAAATACTGGAAGGAACAGTTGCTAACGTTCCCCCACAGGGTGGTAGAAAACACCCTCAACAGCAGTACATACAAATTGATACTACCAACATACTATTCATATGCGGCGGAGCCTTTGTCGGCCTTGAAGACATAATAGCAAAGAGGATTGGTAAAGGTGGAGTCGGCTTCACAGTTGACGTAACCAAAAATAAGCTCGAAAGGGATACCCTTCTCAAGTACGTTGAACCTGATGACCTTATAAAGTTTGGGCTAATACCGGAGCTTATAGGAAGGCTTCCTGTTGTTTCAACCCTTTCTGAACTTACAGAGGATGACCTTATTAAGATTCTCAAAGAACCAAAGAACGCTCTTGTTAAACAGTATAAAAAGCTCTTTGAACTTGAAGGTGTTGAACTTGAATTTGAAGAGGCTGCACTAAGGGAAATAGCAAAAGAAACTATAAGGAGGAAAACGGGAGCAAGAGGGTTAAGGGCTGTTATGGAAAAGCTCATGTCTGATGTAATGTTTGAGATACCGACAAATAAGGACATTAAAAAAGTTGTATTTGATGCCGAAGCAGTTAAAGAGGGAAAACCTAAATACATAAGGTTAAAAGCATCCTAAGGAGGGAGCTGTGAGAAAACCCTTAATTGCCGGAAATTGGAAGATGAACAAAACTGTTGGGGAAGCAGTAAAGCTGTGTGAAGACTTAAGGCTTTTGGTTAAAGACGTTATTGATAGAGATATCCTTGTCTGCCCACCGTTCACTGCACTCTATTCCGTTTCGAAAATCGTTGAGAACACCAGGATTAATATTGGTGGACAAAACATGTTCTATGAAGAGAAAGGGGCTTTTACAGGGGAGATATCACCAATCATGCTAAAAGATGTGGGATGTAGTTACGTTATACTTGGACATTCAGAAAGAAGACATATCTTCGGTGAAGATGATGAGCTAATAGCAAAAAAGGTCTTCTCAGCCGTAAAACATGACCTCATTCCGATTCTCTGCGTTGGTGAACTCCTTGAAGAAAGGGAAGAAGGGAAAACCTTTGAGGTTGTAAGAAAACAGATCAAAGAAGGCTTAAAGTACTTATCAAGAGACGATAACTTCGTTATAGCATATGAACCTGTCTGGGCAATAGGAACAGGGAAAACTGCAACCCCTGAAATGGCTCAGGAAGTTCACAGGTTCATAAGGCTTGAAATTTCAGAACTCTTTGGCCATGAAAAAGCAGAATCTGTGAGGATACTTTACGGAGGAAGCGTGAAACCAGAAAACATATCCGGGTTAATGAAGATGGCTGATATTGACGGTGCTCTTGTAGGCGGTGCAAGTCTTGATGCTGAGTCCTTTGCTAAAATTGTAATGTACAGGGAGGTTTAAAATGTTTACATTTCTCCTTATTATTCATGCCATTCTTGGTGTTATCCTTATAGGCATTGTTCTGATTCAGCCAGGAAAAGGGGATACAAGTTCACTCCTTGGAGGAGGAAGTGCATCTTCAGCTTTTGGTGCTGACACAACTTCCGTTTTAACAAAGACCACAGCAATACTCGGAGCTCTTTTCCTTCTAAACTCGGTCTTCCTTTCGGTCGTTGGATCAAAGCTTTCTCAATCATCATCAGTGGTTGAAAAGGTTAAGGTTGAACAGAAGAAATGAAGCGATTTCTCCTCATTACCTTTTCCTTCCTGCTCATCATATCATTCAACAGCCAATCCCCTATAATAACTTCAAGCAATTGCGAAATAAGCGTTTGCTTTTCACCATCTCAAAGGTGTACATCAAGGATAGTTAACTTAATTGACAAATCAAAAAAGGAAATTGATGTTGCAATGTTCAGCTTCACAAGCAGGAAAATAGCCAGAGCACTAA
>CAZJFY010000055.1:0-6348 GCA_964545225.1 uncultured bacterium
GAATTTCAAATGTCAATCCAGAGCTGATTAAACTCCTTGGAAAGCTTAAATACAGGACAAGTTATGGACAAAACGTCCTTCAACACTCCAAAGAGGTTGCCTACCTTTCTGAAATGATAGCATCGGAAATCGGAGCAAATCCAGAAATTGCTAAAAGAGCTGGACTCTTCCACGATATAGGAAAAGCTGTTAGCCACGAAATTGAAGGTTCGCACGCAATTGTGGGAGCAGAACTACTTAAGAAATATGGAGAGCCTCCAGAAGTCATTAATGCAGCAGCTGCCCATCATGGTGAGGTCGAGTTCAAATACATTGAATCAATCATTGCACAAATTGCCGATGCAATAAGCGCTGCAAGGCCAGGAGCAAGAAGGGAAAGCCTTGAGGCTTACATAAAGAGAATTGAAAAGCTCGAAACGATAGCTGAATCGTTCCCAGGGGTTCTAAAAGCATTCGCTATACAGGCTGGTAGAGAGGTAAGAATTATGGTTGAGCATGACAAAATAACTGATGAAGAAGCAGCCTTGCTTGCCCATCAAATTGCAAAGAAAATAGAGGATGAAGTTCAGTACCCAGGGCAGATAAAGATAACTGTCATTAGAGAAACAAGAGCTGTAGACTATGCAAAATAAGTGCTTAATTGTTAGCTTGGGAGAGGTTGAAGAGATTGTGATTGAAGAAGCAATGAACATTGCAAGGGATAAATTTCTCCTTCTGCCAGAATACTATGGGAAAATTGACCCTTCCGCAGAAGGGTCAAGAAATAGCCAGCTTAACGGGGAAATCCTGCTGCTACAAATTGCAAGCATTAAGGAGGAAGACACACTTGTCACTCTTGGCTTAACCAGATTTGACCTATTTGCAGATAACTTAAACTTTATTTTTGGCATTGCCTCTTCTAAGCTGCGTTCCTGCCTAATCTCCTATGCAAGGTTAATAACAGAAAACTTCAAGCTCTTCATTTCCAGGTTAAGAAAAGAGATAACCCATGAACTTGGACACGTATTTGGTCTTCCCCATTGCAAAAATCCTTACTGCGTAATGCACTTTTCAAACTCAATCCTTGACACGGACAGAAAGAGCGAAAATTTTTGCGATAATTGCAGGAGAAAACTGCTATCAGAATTAAAACAACTGGGACTTTTATGAGGAAATTATGAGAACAGTTGCTTTCATCAACATAAACCTTTCTGAAATTTCAAACGTTGACTTACCATTAGACATTGAGCTGCTGGGCAATAAACTACTACCTTTAGAACCAACAGCTATAAAGCTCATAAAACCGGGAGTAAAACTTAAAGTAGTTGATGAAGAAAATAAAATCAAAGTCTTTGAAACCATAAACATAGAATCACCTTATGTTATAGTTAAAGAGATTTCAAACTACAACAATAAGAGAAAGCACATCAGGTTCCCCTTCATAGGTAGATATCAGGGTTTCTTCATAAGCGCTTTCAGTGACATACCTGATATATTCCTTTTAAGAAACCTTGACATTAAAGCTATTTCAATTCAACCATTTCCAGATTTTGAAAACTACTTAAGTGAAGATTTTGAAGTTAACGGTAGACTTGCATTCCCAAAGCTTAACCTTAGATCTCAAGTTTTCTCATTTAAAGTAGTAAGAACTTCAGAAAATGGTATTGTCCTTGAAATGCTTGGAAATAAGAAATTCCTTGAAGATTTAATGGTAAACGTAAGCCACGAACTCAAAACGTTCATTAAAAGACTTCAGGAGGAACTATGATACCGAGGTATTCACTTCCAGAAATGAACGCAGTATGGGACATCCAAAACCGATTAAGAAACTGGCTGAAAGTTGAATTGGCTGTTACAGAGAGCTGGGCTGAGCTTGGAAGAATTCCACCAGAAGCAGCCAAGTCCCTTAAAGAGAAATCTAAAGAATTCCTTTCGGGAGAAAAGGAATTTAACATAAAGAGAATAAACGAAATTGAAGAGATAACAAACCATGACGTTATTGCCTTCCTCACCTACTTGAAAGAAGTTCTTGGAGAGGAAGCTAAATACCTTCACTTTGGAATGACATCTTCTGACATGCTTGACACAGCATTTGCCCTTCAAATAAAACAGGCTGGGGAAATTCTCCTTAAGGATATTGAACAGGTTATGAAAGCTATTAGAAAGCGGGCTTTCGAACACAAATATACCATTATGGTTGGTAGAACTCATGGAGTACACGCTGAACCAATAACTTTTGGATTAAAACTTGCCATATGGTATGAAGAGATGAAAAGGAACTTTGAAAGGTTAAAAGCAGCAATTGAAAGGGCTTCCGTTGGAAAAATCTCAGGAGCTGTTGGAACATTTGCAAACATAGACCCAAGAGTTGAAGAGATGACGTGCCAGAAACTTGGCATCGGCTTTGCAAAGGTTTCAAACCAAATCGTTCAAAGAGATAGACATGCTGAGTTTCTAAATGTTCTTGCCCTGACTGCAAGCTCCATCGAGCAGTTTGCAACTGAGATAAGGCACCTTCAAAGAACTGAAGTAAGAGAAGTTGAAGAACCATTTAGAAAAGGACAAAAAGGCTCTTCAGCAATGCCTCATAAAAGAAACCCGATACTTTCTGAAAGGCTATGCGGTCTTGCAAGGGTTGTTAGAAGTGCCTGTATTGTTGGAATGGAAAACATACCTCTCTGGCATGAAAGGGATATAAGCCACTCATCAACAGAAAGAATAACATTTCCCGATGCATGCATTGCCTTAGACTACATGCTGAAAAAGTTTGAATGGCTAATCTCAAACTTAATCGTTTATCCTGAAAACATGAAGAAAAACTTAAATCTTTTAAGAGGTCTGATCTTCTCTCAAAGGGTTCTCCTTCTGTTGATTGAGAAAGGAGGGTTAACAAGAGAGGAAGCATACGCCATCGTTCAAGAAAATGCAATGAAAGTTTGGAAGGAGAACAGAAACTTTAAAGACCTTTTAAAGGAAGATAAGCGAGTAACTCAAATCCTGACATCTGAAGAATTGGAGAAGATATTTGACATTTCATACCACACAAAACATGTAGACTACATATTTGAAAGGGTTTTTGGGAGCAAGGATGATTAAAGTTTTAAAAGTAAAGTTCTACGACACTGGAAAAACACAAATACTTAAAGTTCCAGAAGATCTGAACTTAAACTACGGAGAAAGAGTAGTAATAAAAACTGAAAGAGGGAAAGAGCTTGTAAAGGTGATATCACTGTTTTCTGTTAATGAAGAAACTTTTAATAACCTAAATGTGGATATAGAAAACCTCCCGGAATTCCTCGGAACAGCTTCTGAAGAGGACTTAAACAAATTTGTTCAAAACCAGCTATTCTCCCAGGAAGCTATAGAATTCTGCAAGAAGCAGATAGAGGAACATGGCCTTCCCATGAAACTTGTGAAAGCTTATGCAACACTTGATAAAAAGAGAATAGTATTTTACTTCACCGCAGAAAGTAGAGTTGACTTCAGGCAATTAGTTAGAGACCTTGCCTCACACTTTAAAACAAGAATAGAACTAAGACAAATCGGAGTTAGAGACGAGATTAAAATGACAGGCTCAATGGGCATGTGCGGAAAAGAGTGTTGCTGTAAGGAGTTTCTCGAGTGTTTTGATTCCATATCGCTGACCATGGCAAGGAATCAAGGATTGCCGGCTAATCCGGCAAAGCTCTCGGGAGCATGCGGAAGACTCATGTGCTGCCTTAAATTTGAAGAGAAAACTTACTCAATAAAGGAAAAACTACCTGAAATTGGAGAAACGGTTAAGACATCAAAGGGAACAGGAATAGTTTTAGATATAAACGTTCCCCTTGAAATTGTAACTATTGAGCTTGAAACAGGCGTAAAAACCCAGATTGGTTTTAACGAGTTCATAGATGAAGAAACGTGGAAAAATTACCTTGAAGAACTTTCCAGAAAAGTTGACGATAAACTAAAGTGTTTTACAAAGGTTGAAAGTGAAGCTGAAGAAAGTTTATGAAAGCAGCTTAAACAAGCTCTTTGTATTTAAGACTGAAGACGATTACCAGATTGAATCTGTTTTCTATAGAGGAGATACCCTCTGCGTTTCAACTCAAGTTGGATGCCCTGTAAGGTGCATCTTCTGTGCCTCAGGGAAAAAGGGACTCCTTAGAAACCTATCTTCCGAAGAGATATTCCAACAATACAATCTATTAAAGGGAACATTGCCAATAAGAGGAATAGCAATTGCAGGCATTGGAGAACCCGCAGTAAATTCAGAAAACGTGATTAAAGCTATAAACAAATTCAAATCTGAAGGGTTAAGAGTAACCATCAGCACAACAGGATATCCAATATCTGGATTTAAAAAGTTGCTTGATTCAAATCACGATGGAATTACAATCTCAATTCACGCACTTGATGAGGAAAAGAGAAAGAAACTGTTTAAATTACATGAACCCATAAATGAAATCATTAACGTACTTTCAAAAAAACTCTCTACTGTATCAAAAAGAAAAAGGAAGAGGTTTCAGTTAGGCTATCTGCTATTAAAAGAGATAAACAACGACTACGAAAACTTATCAAAACTGCGAGAGTTAGCATCCAATCTTAACCTTACAGTTATGTTAATGATGTACAATGAAGTTGATGAAATCCCTGTTAAAAGCATTAGTAACCAGGAATATGAAGAAGCCTTTAAATTTCTACGAGAAAAAAACATAAGAGTAACCTTAAGCAACAGATTTAGAACAGATCCTCTTGGAGGATGTGGAACATTAACAATAGCAAGGGATTAGATGGCTATATTTAGCTGTTATGTTGACGTTGAAAGGTTTCTTGGAGAACCGGTTAAGGAACTTGCCCAATTCCTGTGCTGTTTAAGGAGGGGAAGAAGAGCAAAAGTCATAGAAACCCTTGCAGAATTCGTAAAGGAAGCTGACCATATCAGGAAATTTAAGGAGATTGAACCACAAGGAAAGAAGCTGTTCTATAACCTTTTACCAGAGGATGAAGTTGAAATCCTATGGAAACTAATAGTTAGATTTTACCTTAAACCAAGTGAGAATTCGTCAGGAAAGAGAATCCCTCAAGATGACCTCATCGCCCTTAGAAAAGGAAGACTATTTGAGGAGATAGTTTTCAGATTAGGACCGGTTAAGAAGTGGAAAGTAGACCTTGTATCAATGCACTGCCAACCCATGATAAACAGAGAAAGGATAAAAATTAAATGTAGAAAACTTGAACTATCTGGCAAAAACCTTGACGTTGTTTTCTGGGGAAAAGATTACGTTGAAGGATATGAATGTAAATCAAACGTCGCATTTTACATCTCCTTAGGGAAGGGACACTCTGAAAAAGCAAGGAAAGTAAGGGACAAACTAAAATACATGAATCAACTCACAAAAGAGCTAAGGAAACATATACGGGAAGTTCATATAAATCTTGCAAGCTTTGTTCCAGATGTGAACTGGGAAAAGAATTTAGACCTATTAAGGAATTGGTTGGCTGACTGTGGAGATAGCAAAATCCACTTCAACCTAATAACAATAAAGGATTTCCTCAAGCATGTAGATTAAAAATTTTAACTTTTGCTTAAAAATTTAAGAAAAAACTTTAACACGCTAAAGTTGGCTTACAGCTTTTCTTTTTTTTTTTGAAATCTCCATAGCTACAACTTCTTACAAAACCGCCATTGAGACTCATAGGAAGAACTATTGTCTCAATTTTCTTATCCTTTGCATTTTCGCACAAATCTTTAAAAGAGACTTCATCCTGCAGGTATATCTTATCATATTCCGCATTAAAAACAGGTTTTCCTTTTTCTATAAAGGTCATTAACTTATCACATTCATTTTTTTCGTGACACTGTTCATTAATAGCAAAATCAAAGTAATCAACCAGATCCTCAACCTGTTCTAAATCATTTTTTAAGCCAACAAAGAGTCCTCTTTTCTTTGCTTCTGCAGCAATGAATTTATTGTATTCAAGTTGATTTTTATAGGTTAACGGAAAACCCGTATCATGCAAATATCCATCAACATTATCTGGCTCTACTCCATCACACCCTTTTTCTTTTGCCAGATCAAGGCGGGACTTAATTATTTCTTTAATGTTTTCACTCCTTATATCAATCCATTTTTCATCTTTCCAGCCTTCAAGAGTATTCCCCATTTCTTCTTTCTTAAACTTACCTGCATCTGGACGCCAATCTTCATATGTCCCAGCACTAAAATAACAAATCACTATTTTTCCTGATGTTCTAAGTTGTTTTATTGTATCTTCTGAAGTATCAAAAAGATCAATATCATAGAGCTTGGCCGGAATATTTGTTTTCACATTTCCCTGAAGTTGCCAGTACCGAGTCGTTCCTATTGTAATCCTATTTGATAA
>CAZJFY010000056.1:0-6261 GCA_964545225.1 uncultured bacterium
AACCACAGGATTGTATTAACCCCGTATATCTGATTTACTCTGGTATGAGGATGCTTCTTAACTTCTTTATTTTATCCCTTATCTGTGCAGCTTTCTCAAATTCCCATCGTTTTGCAGCTTCTCTCATCTCCTTTTCAAGTTCTGAAATCCTTGCGAAAAGCTCCTCTTCGGATGACGGAATTTCCTCGTTAACCTTTATAGTGTAGAATGGTTGAAGTCCAGCGTCTTCCATTATGCTAAGGTCGACTTTCCTTTTCACGGTTCTTGGAGTTATTCCATGCTCTCTGTTGTACTCTTCCTGTATTTTCCTCCTCCTGTTTGTTTCCTCAATTGCGATTTTCATCGATTTGGTTATCCTGTCGGCATAAAGTATTACTTTCCCTTCCACATTTCTTGCAGCTCTTCCTATGGTTTGTATAAGAGAAGTTGCAGATCTTAAGAATCCCTCTTTATCTGCATCAAGGATGGCAACAAGAGATACTTCGGGTATATCAAGTCCCTCTCTTAGTAAATTAACGCCGACAAGAACGTCAAATTCACCAAGTCTCAAAGCTCTTATTATCTCCACCCTTTCAACGGAATCTATTTCTGAGTGGAGGTACTTGGTTTTTATCCCCTTTTCAATGAGGTATTCAGATAGCTCTTCAGCAGTTCTTTTCGTTAACGTTGTTACAAGGGTTCTTTCCTTTTTACTAATTCTCTTCTTTATCTCCATTAAAAGGTCACTCATCTGTCCTTCTGTTGGTCTCACTTCAATTTCAGGGTCGAGAAGTCCTGTGGGTCTTACAATTTGTTCAACAACCTGTTCGGAAACTTCCATTTCAAATGGACCGGGAGTAGCTGATACGAAGATAACCTGATTTAACCTTTCTAAGAACTCTTCAAATTTTAAAGGCCTGTTATCAAAGGCCGATGGAAGTCTAAAACCGTGTTCAATAAGGTTGAATTTTCTTGAGTAGTCCCCTTTCCACATTGCTTTTATTTGCGGGATTGTAACGTGAGATTCATCTATTATGACAAGGTAGTCTTTTGGGAAGTAGTCAAGTAGTGTAAATGGCGGTTCTCCAGGTTCTCTCCCATCAAGATGTCTTGAGTAATTCTCAATACCTTTGCAATGTCCAATTTCCATAAGGAGTTCAAGGTCATATCTTGTTCTCTGTTCAATTCTCCTTGCTTCAAGTTCTTTGCCATTATCTTTGAAGAACTTAATTCTCTCTTCAAGTTCGGTTTCAATGGACTTTATTGCCATCATTAGCTTTTCTTGTGGAGTGACATAGTGGGAAGCAGGATATACTGTGTATGAAGTGTACTGCCTAACTGTTCTTCTGTTAAAGTAATCAACCTGTTCTATAGAGTCAATTTCATTTCCAAAAAGCTCTATTCTTATAAAGTAGTCTTCCATGTCAGCTGGATATATTTCAATGGTATCTCCTCTGACTTTAAATATTCCCGGTTTGATTTCGTAATCACTCCTTTCATATCCAAGGTTAACCAGTTTTCTTATAACCTCAGTTCTCTCAATCTCTTCTCCAACTGAAAACCTCAGTGCAAGTTCTGAGTAAAATTCTGGAGACCCAAGGCCATATATGCAGGAAACTGATGATACTACAATTACATCCCTTCTTGTAAGAAGCGAAACGGTAGCTGAGTGTCTCATCCTTTCAATTACAGGATTTATTGAGCAGTCCTTTTCAATGTAGAGGTCTCTGTTTGGAATGTATGCTTCCGGCTGGTAGTAGTCATAGTAGCTTATGAAGTACTCAACTGCGTTGTTTGGGAAGAAGTGTTTTAATTCATGGTATAGCTGAGCTGCCAATGTTTTGTTATGGGATATAACGAGCGTTGGTTTTTGTACTTTTTCAATAACATTTGCAATTGTAAAAGTCTTTCCACTTCCTGTAATTCCAAGAAGCGTTTGAAACTTGAGTCCTTTTTCAATTCCATTCGCTAACTTCTCAATGGCTTTTGGTTGATCTCCAGAAGGTTCAAATTCTGATATAATTCTAAACATATTGCCTCTTTTGCTTTTCAAATAGTTCACTTTCTATCGTATAATTTAGTTCCAAGAAATAGGAGTTGGTATGAGATTAAAAACTATTCTTGCTATCTTAATCTTGACCGTTTCTGCTTTTGCCTCTGATGTCCAGCTTGGACTTAAACTCTATAAGGATGGAATGTATGAGCTTTCTGCAAAGGCTTTTGAAAAAGCACTTATCAGTGCTGAGCCATCAGAAATTAAAGATCAGGTTCATCTTATTGCTTCTGTATTTGTTAAAACGGGTAAGTTTGACGACCTTGCTAAATTAAGGGATATCTGGAGTTTAAACTTTAGAGATTTTAGACCCGGCTTTCTTGCGGGAATTGATGTTATTTTAACCATTCACCAAGGAAAACCGATTCAATCTGTTGTTGATAAATCCTTTCTGTCAAAGTTTGGTTTGGAGGAAAGGGTAGACTTCTTTAGAGCCATTTCAATTTACAATTTAAACCAAACTGAAGAGCTTTACCTTTTAAAGATTTGTAATGATGATACTGAATTTAAAGGAGCCATCGTTGAAAGTGGTCTCGTAGGGAAAATTGCGAGTAAAGCTGCTAAGAGGAAAGATTATTCGCTTCTTGACTACCTGTTTGATAATTATGGGAAGTGGTTAACCAGTAGTGATTTCAAGATAGAGTACATCAAGTTTCTTGAGAGGAAAGGAAGGAATAGTGAAGCACTTGTTGAGCTTGAGAAGCTGTTTAAGAAAAATCCAGCTGATAGTGTAAGGTTTGAGCTTGCGAGGGCTTACTATCTTAACGGGAATTATAAAGAGGCGATAAAAGTTTCTTCACCGCTTGACACTAAAGAGGCTAAATATCTTAGAGCCTGGAGTTTCTACAAGTTAGGAGATTTCAACTCAATAGTAAAAGAGTTATCTATTGATATATCCAAGCCTAATGAGCCAGAAAGTATATCTGTCTTTTCACGTTTTCTATCTGGAGAGATAGATCCAGATAAGATTAGGGAGTTTTATCCCTCCTATTATGTTAGATCTTTACTGTTTTCCTTTTCAGATGATAACCTTCCTTCAGGTTTTAAGAGTTCAGAAGAGCTTTTCTATACCGGATATCTTTTTTATGAAAAGGGGGAGTTCAAGTCAGCCCTCTCTTTTCTCAAAAAGGCTGTTGGTAATATGAAAAACCCTTCACTTGCTCCTGCAACTCTTTACCTGATAGGTAGGTTAAGCAGTAGAAATCTTGATATCTCTTCAATGATCTATAGAGAGATACTTAACAAGTATCCCAATACGCCATACTATAGAAGTTCTCTTCTTCCTGCTGCAGAAACTTTCTTTTTGCAGGGAAACTTTCCAGCAGCTTTAAAGATTTTACGATATGCCAGAGAGCAGCTGAAAATTGAATGCGATGAATTAAAAAAACTGATAGGACTTTCCTATTTCTATATGGGTAATTACAAAAGAGCTGTGAAGGAGCTACTTAGTGTTAGGACAAAAGATTTTGAAGTTTTAAATGCCCTTTCATATTCCTACTTTAAGATAGGGGAAAAGAAAAAGTCCATTGCTATTCTTAGAGAAATCGTAAGGAGAAAACTTCCTTTCTATAACATAGCTTTTGGAAGACTGATTTTCCTTTCAAAAGAGCTTGGAAGCAGTGACTTTCTAAAGGGAATTTCCTATCCAGAAGATGACCTCCTGAAAGCTATGTGGGTTTCTGTTGCTGGTAATGTTAAGGATATGAAGAAGGTTGCAGGTGAAATTCATGGTATTGTAAAAGTCGGGCTTTTGAATATTCTTGCAAATAAGGAAAGTTCACCAGAAGACAGAATTGAAGCTTATTCCTTGATGGAGATGCTTGCTCAAAGAGATGATGTTGAGAAGTTCGCTCATAATATGAAGGTATATCTTGCATTTAATTCAAAATCCATTGAACCGCTTATTTTAAATGACCCAGAGTTTATTGCCTACAATCCGGCTAACGATATATCTGATGTGAATTCTTTGATTGAAAAAGCTAAAGACTATGAAGAGAGCGGTCAGGTTCTTAAAGCTTATGGACTTTACAGGCTTTCCCTTGAGAGATTAACAGATGAGAGTCAGAGGTTGAAAGTTATACTGAAACTCATAGACCTTGATTTAAAACAGGGAAATTTCAAAAAAGCTTTATCTGATGCTGACTTAATTCAGAGGAAGAATACGAAGTTAAGTGATGTTTACAATTTCTGCATGTTTAGAATTTACAACTATATGGGTAAAACTTTGAAGTCTTATGAATTTGCTGATAAAGTCACAGATATTAACAATATTCCTGAAGAGTACAGAGTGAACTTTGCAGGAAAGCTTGCCTCTTACTATAAGCTTTCCGGTAAAAGGGAAAAAGCTCTTAAGCTTATAGGTTTCTTGCTTGAGAAAGGTTTAGAAAATGTTGACTATGACGATTTGGTAAGACTCTCTATCTTTGCTGATAAAGAAGGAAAGTTAGATGATGCTATGGCTTTGATTAAAGTTGCTGTAAAGAAGGCTAAAACAAAAGAGCAAAAGGTTGAGTCCCTTTTCTGGCTCTCTTCCTATAATGAGAAGCTTGGTAAGGAAGATAAAGCTCTTATTGGGTATCTTAAAATTTACTATGAGTTCAATAATGTTGAACCTTGGGCTTCAACATCAATATACAGGGCAGCTGAAATCCTTGAGAAAAAAGGTGATTTAAATCAAGCTTTAAAGCTATACAGGAAAGTTGTAGAGATTAAAGGAAATACAGATGAGGGCTTGAAAGCTAAGAAGAAAGTAAGAGATTTAGAGAAAATGATTGGAGGAAGGTAATGGCAAAGCAAAACAGGTTTATTAAGCTTCTTTCTGACAGCATTGCTAAATCTTTGATTGAAAGTGGATATGTTATTGCTGATGATGAGGATAAATTCAAACTGCAAATTTACGATATTCTTATGAGAGAACACGAGCTTGATAAAGAGATTGAAGAGGAGGCAGAAAGAGTTCTCCAAGAAAATGCTGATGAAGTTTTGTATAGAGGGGTTCCATTTTTTAAGGCGAGAAAGCTAATAAAGGAGAAGATTGCAAAGGAAAGAGGGATTCAACCTGGAAGTATTTTCTCAAGGGAGAAAGCCAATTACCTTGCCGGAAAGATTTTAAAGCTAATCCTTTCTGATGAATCTCTTGATTACACTGTTGAAAGGGGTGTTCTCAGGCAGGCTATAGTTAAGAAGTTTGAGGATGTTATAAAATTAAGGAAGGAGATAGATCAGGCAGTAAGGGATAAGATTGCATCCCATTCAAAACCCATTCCGGAAGGTTCTCCGGAGTGGTATGCTCTTTATAGAAGGTATTATAATGAGGAGCTTATAGAAAGAGGCTTGGTTGATACCCAATCTGAAATGTAGATATATTTTAATTTTTTGGGTTTTCTTTCTTCCTTGGTTCGTGTATAGCTACTTCCTTGGAGACAATTCTCTTATTTCCTACAATGAACTAAAGGATAACTATAGGAAACTCAAGAAAGAAGAAGCTTATTGGAAAAATTTAAATTCCATATATGAGCAGAAAATTTCTTCTTTTAAGAGGAATAAGGAATTTTACTATGAGAAGCTTGCAAGGGAGATGTTCTTAAAATACAGGAATGGGGAAAAGGTAATCCTGTTTGTCAAACCTCAAGAAAGTGAGAGATAAATTTCCTCGATAACTCTTTTAAATGTTTCCAGTTTTCGTCCTCTCCAAGGATGTCAGCTTCTTTTAAATTTTCCGATTTTACCTCTTCTTTATAGGCGTTAATCCATGTTTTTATATCCTCTTTTGTTACTTCAAGGTGGTATTGAATTGCATAGACGTTGTCTCCATATTTGAATGCCTGGTTTTCATACTTTTCGCTTGAAGAGAGCCTTGTGCATCCTGAAGGCAGGTCAAAGGTATCTCCATGCCATTGGAATACAAGAGACTCTTCGTCAAACAGTTTTTCAAATTCTCCGTAGTTTTTAACTTTATACCAGCCAATTTCCTTACCTTTATCTCCCTTATAAACTCTTGCTCCGAGGACGTGAGCAATTATCTGAGCTCCCAGACATATTCCGAGAACCTTTTTCCCTTCCTTTATCGCTTTCTCAGCGAGTTTGAATTCGTTCAGAAGAAAAGGAAACTTCTCATATTCATATACTCCCATAGGTCCACCAAGAATTATTAGTGCTTTATAATCCTCCATATTTCGTTTGAGCTCAGATGCATCAGTGTAGTCAACAGAGTAGCCAAGGTTCCTTAT
>CAZJFY010000057.1:0-6160 GCA_964545225.1 uncultured bacterium
CTTCAGACAAATCAATTTCTCACAGAGCAGTTATGCTCGGAAGCATCAATGAGGGAATCGTAAAGATTAAAAACTTCCTTTACTCTGAGGATTGTCTGAGAACGTTAAATGCTTTTAGAGAACTCGGAGTTTCAATAAAGGAAAAGGAAAACGCTATATTCATTGAAGGAAAAGGTAAGAGATCTTTAAGGGAACCATCCAACGTTATTGACCTTGGAAATTCAGGAACATCAATAAGACTGATATCTGGAATACTATCAGGACAGCCATTTTATAGTGTCCTTACAGGAGATGAATACTTAAGAAGAAGACCAATGGACAGGATTGCAATTCCCCTGAGGATGATGGGAGCGGAAATTTATGGAAGGGAAAAAGGGAAATTCCCTCCCTTAACAATAATAGGTAAGGAAAAACTAAAAGGCATTGAATTTAAAAGCCCAAAAGCATCAGCTCAGGTAAAATCCTGTATTTTGCTTGCAGGACTATTTACAGATGAACCTGTCTCCGTCACCGAACCAGCAAAAAGTAGAGACCATACAGAAAGAATGTTGAAAGCTTTTGGGGTTGACATCGTCATTGATGGTTTAAGCGTATCCCTTGGAAGAAATAGAATTTTAAGGAAAAACTTGGAAATTGATGTCCCAGCTGATATATCCTCAGCTGCTTTCTTTATGGTTGCTGCTGCCATTACCCCAAACTCAAAGGTGATACTAAAAGATGTAATACTTAATCCAACCAGAACGGGCATTATTGATGTAATGGAAAAGATGAACGCAAGGATTTACATCAATAACCGCAAAGAGGTCTCTGGAGAGTATGTCGGAGATATAACTGTTGAGTACTCACCCCACCTTCAAGCAACTACCATATCAGGTGAAATAATACCAAGACTTATCGATGAAATACCTGCAATATCAATCCTTGCAACTCAGGCAGAAGGTCAAACGTTGATAAAGGATGCAGGTGAACTCAGGGTAAAAGAGAGCGACAGGATAAGATCAACTGTTGAAAACCTAAAACTAATAGGAGCTAACGCCGAAGAACTGCCAGATGGATTGATTATTAGAGGAAAAAGCAAATTGAAAGGTGGTAAAGTTAAGTCCTTTGGGGATCACAGAATAGTTATGGCATTTGCAATAGCAGGATTAATTTCAGAAGAAGGAGTAGAGATAGATAATATTGAGTCTATAAATACTTCCTATCCATCTTTCTTTTCAGATCTTGATAAACTTAGGAGGGGTAACTAATTACCCCTCTTCTCCTACAACTTTCTTGAAAGTTTCAAAAGTTATATCTGCTGCAACATCAACGGATAGCTTTGACGTGTTGAGCTTCAAATGATACAGGTTAATGTCCTTTATATCTGTGTTGCAAACATCAATGTAAAAATCCCTTTCCCTTTCATCTATCCTTTTAAGCTGAATTTGTGCTTCACTTAAACTAACTCCCACTCTCTCCGCATAAGTTTTAACCCTATCCTCAAACGGAGCTTCTATTTTAACGTGAAGGCAATTTGGATAATCCTTTAAAATGCAAGCTGCACCGTGACCAACAAGTATAACTTTGTTTGAAACAGCAAAAGCTGTTACCGCTTTAGTTAAAGCTTCCTTGAACTGCTCAAAATTCACCTCTTCCTTTTTCTTCCCTCCAAACATAGCCCCAAAATCGATAAAACTCTTCTCAAGCTGAAACATCCCAAAAAGAGAAAGCTTTGATGGAACGTACTTAAACTCATCAAAGTCTTCAACTTTCCACTCAGGAACTCCCAGCCTCTTCGCTGTTTCCTCAAGTATCTCTGAAAATGCCACAGTATAGCCCGTCAGCTTTGAAAGCTTATTGGCAAACTCCATGCCAAGAGCTCCAAGCTCATAGGTAACAGTTATAACGCCCATCTTTCCCTCCAGTAGTTTTCTAACATCCTCATAATCTCCGCTCAAAATGCGTTCCCTAATTTTAGCAATTATTTCAAAAAATTGCTCATCAGGAAGCTTCTCAAAGTTTTTGAGAAAAATTCTCAAACTGCCTTCAACTGAACTAAGAAAATCTACAGATCGTTCAACAATCTCCTCATCCTCAAAAAGAATATCAAGCGCTTCATCAATCCTGCTCATCGATCTCCTCCAAACTTGGCAAATCCTTTATGCTACTCAAGCCAAAATGGATGAGGAACTCCTTCGTTGTCCCATAGAGCTTTGGCCTACCTGCAGTCTTTTTCCTTCCAACAACCTTAATTAAACCCTTTTCCAAGAGACTCTTTATTGCACCATCAGGATTCTTTCCCCTGATTGAAAGTATCTCCTTCCTTGTAACAGGCTGTTTATAAGCAACGATAGAAAGCACTTCAAGCAAATGCTTACTTAGCTTTATAGGTCTATCCTGAACGAAAATCTTCACGTATTCGGAAACATCTTCGCTCGTTGTAAAACGAAATCCATCAGCAATTGATTCTATTTCTATACCCCTTCCTCTATAATCGGAAATCAGATCCGTAATTACTTCTTTAATCTCATCCTCATCTATTGACAAAACATCGGATATCTCCTTGGCAGATATTGGCTCTTCTGAAACAAAAATGATGGCTTCAACTATTTTCTTCAACTTTTTACTATCCATTAATTATCTCCTCAACAATCAAATCTGCTGAGTTTCTTATAGAAAAACTCTTCATAACTGAAGAGAACTTCTCTCTTAAACGGGAATCTTCATAAAGGGATTTAACAGCTTGAGAAATGCTATCAACTGTTAACTCCTTTTCCCTGATTAAAAAACACCCTTCCAAATCATAAATTGGTTTAACGTTGAAATACTGGTGGTTATCAACAGCAAAAGGATAAGGTATAAAAATTGTAGGAATTCCAAAATAGCAAAGCTCTGCAAGGGATATTGCTCCTGACCTTGAAATTGCTACATCACAAACCATATAAGCACTCCACAAATCCTGAACAAAAGAATCAACATAGGCTTTAAATCCCCTCTCAGCATAAGCACTTTTTATAAGCTCAAGGTTATCGTATCCTGCAATATGTATAAACTGAATACTTCCATTCAGATCCCTGATATCATCCAAAAGCTCAATAACTACTTCGTTTATCCTCTTAGAACCCTGACTTCCACCAAAAACCAAAACAGTGAACTTACCCTCATCAAGGGAGAAGCGCTTTAAAGCCTGTTCCTTTGTTAAATTGAACTTAAAAAATCCATCCCTTATTGGATTTCCCACAAACCTTGCATCTCTAAAGTACTTTTCAGCGTACTTACTTCCGATTAAAACTTTTTCTGCAAACCTTGATAACAAAAGGTTTGTCTTACCAGGAACTGAATTCTGTTCATGAATAATTAACCTCTTCCTGAGGATAATGGCAGAAAGACCGAGAGGAAGGGAAGTATATCCTCCAAAAACAGCTACTACTTCAGGATTGAAGCTGATTACATGAGATAGAACCTCCGTAATAGCTTTAGACATTAAAAAAGAATTTTTCATTGCTTCAAAAAGCCCTTTACCTCTTATTCCTTTTACATTGACAAAGAGAGAGTCTGTATCTATTACGTCCTTCAATTTAAACTCAATGCCGTTTTCCGCTCCAACGTACAGAACATCACACCCTTCCTGTTTAAGCTTTTCTATAACGGATAGAGCAGGGAAAAAGTGTCCTCCAGTACCTCCTCCAGCAACAGCAACCCTCATGCATACCTTCCTTTCTCTATTCTCTGATAGTGAATCCTGCTTTTCTTAGGAATGAGCTTTGCAATGTTCATTAAGAGTCCAACTGCCATAAAACTTGAAAGAAGAGATGAACCTCCAAGACTTATAAAAGGAAGAGTTATACCTGTTGTCGGAACAACTCCAATATTAACTCCAATATGAACTAATGCTTGAAGGAAGATGTAAAGCGTAAGCCCCAATGATAGGTACTTTCCCAATTTCTCATCCGTTCTATCAGCTATCATAAGACCAGCATAAAGGATAATAACGTATGCCGCTAAAATAAGGACAACACCAACAAAACCAATCTCTTCACCCATGTGAGCGTAAATAAAATCGCTAAATGGAAATGGGAGGAAGAACATCTTTTGCTGTCCTTGACCAATACCAGCTCCAGTAATTCCTCCTTTCGCAAAGGAGATGAGTGCCTGAACTAACTGGTAACTACTGTACTTCCCTGCAGTATGATAATAGGATAAAGGAGAAAGGAGCATCTTAATCCTCGCCACCCTGTAAGGAGCAGTCACAATAGCAAGGGAGAAAATAAGAATTCCTGAGATGACAGGGTAGACGATGTACTTTAACTTGATATCGGTTACAAACAAAATTGCAAATACAACGATTGACAGTATTACAGCGGAGCCGAGATCCCTTTCAAGGAGTATCAACATTATGGGGATAAAAGTTAAAACCATAAAGGTAACGTAAATCTTGACGTTACTCTGAACATCGTACCATTTTCTCTTAAGATATGAAGCGACAAAGAGTATAACAAAGAACTTGGCAATTTCTGACGGCTGAATAGAAAACCCTCCAATAAATATCCAGTTTCTTGAGCCATGAACCTCCTTCCCGAATATCAGTACGAAGATGAGGATAACCAATGAGAAAATGTAAGAACCCCAGGTTATTCTTTTATCTGCAAGCTTCCTATAATCAAAGAACTTATAAATTCCAAGAGCAACCAGTAAGCTCAGAAAAAGAGCAAAGGCTTGCTTTGCAGCAAAGGCGTAGGGTTTCATTCCGTTCTGCTGGCAGTAAAAGTAACTTGCGGTATAGATAAAAACTATACCGATCAGTGAAAGGATAACTGAAAGGAAAAAAATAGTATACCCGTACCTATTAAACCTCAATAGACTCCCTCAAGTTAAAAACTATCTCCTTAAACTTCTTTCCCCTTTCCTCAAAGTTTGAAAACATATCATAGCTTGAACATCCAGGAGAAAACAAGACAGTACCATTACCTTCTGCCAAATCAAAAGAGATATATACTGCATCCTCAAGAGTTTCAGCTTTCACAACATCAACTACATCTGAAAATGTATCAAAGAACTTTTCCTTTGTCTCTCCTATTGCTACAACTGCTTTAACTCTCTCCTTGACAATACCTTTTAACGGTGAGAAATCAAGTCCCTTATCCTTCCCACCAGCAATCAAAATTATCTCATCAAGGCTCAAAATAGCCTTCCTTAAAGAGTCAACGTTTGTTGACTTTGAATCGTTTATAAAATTTACACCTTTAATCTTAGCCACATTTTCCATCCTGTGTTCAAGTCCTTTAAAATCAAGAAGTGATTCAACACAAAAATCAAAGTCAACACCTGCAGAACAAAGAAGAGCAAAGGATGCCATGTAGTTTTCAATATTGTGATAACCGTTAAGTGGAAGGTAGTTAACATCCACTTTCTTTTCCCCGTATTTTATAAACTTCCCATCAAAGAAAACATCAGCTTCCCTTTTCATGCTAAACCAGATAGCATTTTTAATCTTGCATTCGCTTAAAACAGGATCGTCAAGGTTCAGTATTACATCTCCAGAAGTATGTTCAATCAACTTCAGCTTTGAGGAAACGTAATCTTCAAAACTCTCATATCTGTCAAGATGGTCCGGAGTAATGTTAAGTAAAACACTACTGTTTGAAGAAAAACTACTGAGATCTTCAATCTGAAAGCTTGAGAGTTCAAGAACGGAAAATGAATCATCACCGGTATATAAACAGAAATCTGAAAATGGCCTTCCAAAATTCCCGCCCACAAAAACGCTATCAAATCTCTTTGAGAGAACGTGGTAAACCATTGCAGTTACCGTACTCTTTCCGTTCGTTCCGGTTATTGAAAGAATTTTCCCTCTACTATACCTGTATGCAAGCTCAACCTCACCAATAACTTCAATCCCCTTTTCCACAAAATTCCTTACAACACGATGGTAAGGAGGAACTCCTGGAGATTTAACGCAAAACTCAAAATCTCCATCAACTGAAACTGGTGATAAATCGTCATAAACGAGAACACCATAACCCTTTGTCTTTAAAAGCTTTTCAGCCGATCTTCCACTTTTTCCTGCTCCTATAACAAGAACCATGAAGTCTCCTCTTTCAATTTGTATAGCTAAATTTATTCCAATTGAATTTGCTCTACCCTTTAACCGCATTCTCTTTTTTCCCAAGTTTTTTGTGAG
>CAZJFY010000058.1:0-6065 GCA_964545225.1 uncultured bacterium
AATACCAACAACTTCAATATTTTCAAACCAACCAACATCTATATCATCCTTTGATTCAACACTATACGTTTTAGGATTCACTGATTTAGATATCCTGTAAAGTTTCGCTGTATTTGAACTGTTTTTCCCTCCAATTACTATCATAAGGTCAACTTCTAAAGCTAATTTTTCCGCCTCCTGCTGCCTCATCTGAGTTGCTCCACAAATAGTATTGTAAACCTTCAATTCCTTTACTTTGGTTGAGAGAAACGAAACTGCTTCTTTAAGAAATGACTGTTCAAGAGTTGTCTGACAAACAATTCCAAGTTTCTTCAGTTTGGGAATTTTTTCAAGCTCATCAAGTGAACTAACGACAATGGGGCTTTTTACATGACCAGCTATACCTATCACCTCTGGGTGGTACGGATTCCCAAGAATGCAAATAGGATATCCTTTCTTCTCAAGTTCAATAACTTTTTCATGAACATCCTTTACAAAAGGGCATGTTGCATCAACAATCTTTAGACCTTTTTTCTCTATCTCTTCCACCATTGAAGGAGGAACACCATGAGAACGAATAATTATCGTCTTACCTGAGGGAAGCCCCTTTACAGAATCAACAAAATCTATTCCAAAAGTTTTTAACCTCTCAATCTCCGGTTTATTGTGGATTAATTCCCCCAAACAGTAAACGTGTTTCAAACGGTTAGCTGCATCAACGGCAAGGTTCACTGCCCTCTTAACGCCCCAACAAAAACCTGCACTCCTCGCAACCTTAATTTTCATCCTCTTTCAGCTCCTTAATTTTTTCCATCATTATATCAGCAGCCCTTTGATAATTCTCCCTGACATCATCTAAATCTATGAGAAAAGGCTCTCCAAATCTAATACTCACATGAGCAAACTTTGGAAACTTGCTCCCTTTTGGCATTACATCCTCACTTCCTTCTATTAAACAAGGAACAATTGGGGCTTTCGCCTTTAAAGCGATCATACCAGCTCCCCACTTCGGTTTAAGGAACTTACCTTTTGGTGCCCTCGTCCCCTCTGGAAACACGCAAAGCAACTCTCCACTGTTGAGAATTTCAAGAGCAACTTTTAATGCTTTAATGTCAAACCTTCCCCTCTTTACAGGAAATGCATTTCCCCAATGCTTGATGAGAAAACCCAAGATTGGGGATTTAAAAAGCTCCTCCTTAGCCATGAAAAAAACTTCCCTCTTCCTAACTGCATAAGCAACCAGAGGAGGATCCAGGTAGCTCCTGTGATTTGAAACAAGAAGAACCTTTCCTCTATCAGGTATATTCTCCCTTCCAGAAACCTTGAGACCTGATATAATGCTAAGCAGTTTCCCAATAGTATTAAGCCATATCCAGTATGCTCTTTTCTTCTTAACCCAAGGATAAATTGATGACAGAGAATTCATAATTTTTATTTTACAGGATTTATTCTAAATATCTAATTAACACACTCTTTCAACAGCCCTTAACTTCGCGCTTCTTGCTGCAGGATTTACTCTTACTTCTTCCAAAGATGGAACAACAGGCTTTTTGGTAAGAAGCTTTACTTCATGAAGATTCCTCATCAAATTCTTTACAAGCCTATCCTCAATGGAGTGAAAAGTAATAACAACAATTCTGCCTCCACAAGATAAAAATTCAAAAGCCTGTGGAATTGCAATCTCTATCTCCTCGAGCTCCTTGTTAATGTAAATTCTTATTGCTTGAAATGTCCTAATTGCCGGATGCTTTTTCCTTCCCAACCATAACTTTTTAGGTATTACTTCCTCAACGATCTTCGCAAGCTCAACAGTCGTCTCAATGGGCTTTTCCTTTCTCCTTTTTACAATCTCCCTTGCTATCTTCCTTGCAAATTTCTCCTCTCCGTATTTAAAGATAATATCTGCAAGCTTCTTCTCAGGAAGTTTGTTAACAACATCCTTAGCTGTCAGCTTTTGTCTCCTATCCATCCTCATGTCAAGGGGTTGCTCAATCCAAACTGAAAAACCCCTTTCTCCCCTCAGCTGGAAGTGAGAAACTCCAAGGTCAAAGAGAACCCCATCAACTTCACTGACACCTTCCTCTTTTAGGACATCAGCTATCTGAGAAAAAGAAGCATGGTATATTGAAACTCTATCCTCATATTTACTGAGTTGCTTCATTGCGATTTCAATCGCTTCCTCATCCCTATCAATTCCAATAACTCTATTTTCAGGATTCGCCTTCAGTATTGCCTCAGCATGTCCTCCTCCTCCCAAAGTCGCATCAACAAAAATACCTCCTTTTTCCGCATTAATGTATTGAACAACTTCTTTAAGAAGAACAGGGGGATGGTAAATTTCATCTACCATAAACTTTCTCTTTGTATAATCTCATTCCTCTGAGGACCTGAAGATATCATTAGTATTGGAATGTTAAGGTAATCCTCAATAAACTCAATGAACCTTTTTGTTTCTTCGGGAAGGTCATCAAAATTCTTCAAATTGGTAGTTTTGCTCTTCCAACCCTTTAAGGTCTCATAGATGGGCTTTACCTCTTGAAGCTTTGTAAAGGTTGAAGGAAAACTATCAAGAAACTCTCCCTTGTAGGAATAGCCAACACAAACTTTTATTTCATCAAATGCATCAAGAACATCAAGCTTTGTAAGTATTAAGCCGTCAAGATCATTCACCTCTTTTGAAAACTTAACTGCAACTAAATCGAGCCATCCACACCTCCTTGGCCTTCCTGTAGTCGCTCCAAATTCATGTCCTCTCGCCCTAAGGAGCTCTCCCATTTGATCTTTTAATTCAGTAGGGAAAGGACCACCTCCAACCCTTGTTGTGTAAGCCTTTGAAATACCAATAATTCTTCCCACCTTCTTTGGACTAACACCTGCTCCCGTTGTTATTCCGAGCGCAGAGGAATTCGAAGAGGTAACAAAAGGATAGGTTCCAACATCAATATCAAGAAGTGTTGCTTGAGCACCCTCAAAGAGGATTTTTTTTCCTGAATCTATCTCCCTATTTAAAAGCAAAACTGTATCTGAAACAAATTCTCTTATTCTTTCATAAATTCGCATTGTAGAAGAGAAAATCTCATCAACACTAAAACTCGGTTCCCAACCATAGACATATTTTAATGTTAGTTGCTTTTCCTTAACATTCTCCTTTAACTTTTCCCTGAAACTCTCGACATCTTCAAGATCAGCAAGCCTTATACCAACCCTTCCTGCTTTATCCCTGTAGGCAGGGCCAATCCCTTTTAAAGTTGTCCCTATGGAGATCCCTTTCGCTTTCTCTGCAGCAGCATCAAGTTCTTTGTGATAGGGAAAGATTATGTGTGACCTTTCACTTAAGAAAATCCTTCCTTCAACTCCTTTACCTATTTTCTCAACGAAGTCTATTTCATTTATAAGAGCTTCCAAATCAATCACCATCCCATTTCCTAAAACACACCTCTTATCATCGTGAAGTATTCCGGAAGGGAGAAGATGAAATACATACTTGTTACCATCAATTACAACTGTATGACCTGCATTATTCCCACCTTGAAACCTAACTATGTAATCTGCAGACTCAGAAAGTATATCCACAATTTTCCCTTTTCCTTCATCACCCCACTGGGTACCAATAACCGCAACTGTTGACATCAAATCTCCTCCAAAAATCTTTTCATACTGACTTCTTTAAACATATCTGGAGAACTGTACAACAAGATATTCCCTTCTTTACAAAAAGGAGCATTAAGAACTATTACCCTTTTAAATCCCTTTTCAAATGCAACTTTAACAGACTCTTTATAATGCCTTTTAACTATATCCCTTGCAACTCTATAACCCTTTTCCCTCAAAAAGTTTCCAAGCTCATAAGCTTTTTTTAGCTTTTTCTTGACATCTATAATGTAAAAATCACCAGCAAACTCTTCCTTTAAAATTCCTTTCCTCTTTAACAATCTGTGAACAACATCAACTTTTATTGCCGCACCTGTTGCGGGTAAACTTCTTCCATACATTGATATCAAGCTATCATACCTTCCCCCTCCACCTAAAGAAGTTCCTTCAAGTGGATGAAAGATTTCAAACGTTGTCCCAGTATGATATTTCATTCCCCTTCTTTCAGAAAGGTCAAAGATTATTTTATCCTTAAAGCCGTAGCTCTTTAAAACTTCAAGCGTGTTTCTCAAAGTATCTATCGCTTTTCTTGACTTTCTGTTATCAAACAGAGAATATCCCTTCTCTAAAATATCTTCTCCCCCATAAAGTTCAAGGAGGGAGAAAAGTCTTTCCTTTACTTTCTCATCTTTAATATTTGTATCTGTAAATATCTCCATCCCTGAATAATCCTTGCTTGAAAGTATCTTTACCAAATCATCCTTAAGATGTTCAGGAATACCAAGTTCTTCAACAACTCCTCCAACAAAGTCAACATGGCCAATGTCTATTTGGTAAGAAGATATCCCTAACCTTTCAAGAGAATTTGCAATTACACTTACAATTTCAGCGTCCGCCTCCACATCATCAACACCTATTAGCTCAAGTCCTATCTGTTTAACTTCCCTGTCTCCCTCAACATCCCTTAAAACACTCCCTCCATAATAAAATCTAAAAGGAGGCTCTTCCCCTCTATAAGAAGTGGCAACAATTCTCGCAATTTGAGGTGTAAAGTCAGGCCTTACTGCAAGGAGATTCCCTGTATCCTTGTCAACAAGCTTGAAAGATATTCTTTCAAATATCTCATCTGTAGCTTTAAACGTTTTCAGATATTCAACGGTAGGGGGAATAACTCTTTTATAACCCCAAACTTCAAAAACACTGAAGACCCTATCGAATATGTATTTAAGCTCCTCACACTCTGAAGGAAGATAAGTCTTGAAACCTCTTGGAATTTCTGTCAGATTGTTCATCTTAGAATCCTAAATGTTTAACTATCGCTTTTTCTTCAGCTGGGAGAGTAATTGGTTTAACTCCCATTGATATAGCTGTGTCAGGATCCTTTAATCCGTGCCCTGTAAGCGTACAAACAATTTTATCCCCTTTACTAAAAATCCTCTTCTCCCTTTCAGCTTTTATTACACCTGCAACGGAAGCTGCAGAAGCAGGCTCACAGAATATACCTTCGCTCCTTGCAATGAGCCTGTAAGCCTCAAGAATTTCCTCATCAGTTACCATATCAATGAAACCACCTGATTCCTTTGCTGCATTTACAGCACCCTCCCAGCTTGCAGGATTTCCAATTCTGATTGCCGTGGCTATAGTCTCAGGATGCTTTACAGGATGCCCTAATACAATGGGAGCAGCACCTGCAGCTTGCCATCCACACATCTTTGGCTTTGAATTCACTTTGCCAGAATCATAATACTCTGAGTATCCCATCCAGTATGCAGTGATGTTTCCTGCATTACCGACTGGAATGAAATGAAAATCCGGTGCACTACCAAGCTGCTCGCAAACCTCAAATGCAGCAGTCTTTTGACCCTGAAGCCTGTAAGGATTTATGGAGTTAACAATCGTTATTGGATAATCCCTACCTATTTCCCTTACAATTTCCAAAGCGTCATCAAAGTTTCCTTTAATTTGAATAACATCCGCACCGTACATCACAGCCTGAGAGAGTTTCCCAAGAGCAATTTTACCTTCAGGTATAAGAACAATTGCTTTTATTCCTGCTTTTGCAGCGTAAGCAGCAGCTGAAGCTGATGTATTGCCAGTTGACGCACATATAACAGCTTTGGCTCCTTCCTCAAGAGCTTTAGATACTGCCATTGTCATTCCTCTATCCTTAAAAGAGCCAGTAGGATTAAGCCCCTCAAATTTAAGGTATATCTCAACATCTGGATTTATATGTTTTGAAAGGTTATCTGCTTTAATCAATGGTGTATTTCCTTCGAGTAAAGTAACAATCGGCGTTTTATCTGTAACTGGTAAGAA
The DNA here is from genome assembly GCA_964545225.1 of uncultured bacterium. Lineage (GTDB taxonomy): Bacteria > Aquificota > Aquificia > Desulfurobacteriales > Desulfurobacteriaceae > CAZJFY01. Next base: position 5,887 of record CAZJFY010000058.1, read on the forward strand.
CTCCCTAAATTCTTCAATAACGCCTTTCCAAAAATACATTTAATCCTCCAGATTTTAAATTTAAGCAAATGCAGTGAAATTATATATAAATGCCTTTATTTGCTAAAATTCCTTAAATCTCTACGGAGGTAATTATGTTTGCAGGCATATATGTTGCTATTCCCACGCCTTTCAATGGC
>CAZJFY010000059.1:0-6034 GCA_964545225.1 uncultured bacterium
TTCTTCTTGAAGGAGCGAGTTGAGGAGGGAGGACTTTCCAACATTTGGTCTTCCAACAATGGCAACTCTGATTCCTTCGGTGAGTATTCTTCCTTTTTCGTAGGATGAAAGGAGGTCTTCCATCTCCTTTATCAGTTCCTCAAGTCTGTTTTTAACGTTTGATGATTCAAGGATTTCAACTTCTTCCTCAGGGAAATCAACAGCTGCTTCGATGTAGGCTTTTATCTCCAACAGCTTATCCCTTAAGGATTTTATTCTTTTGCTTAAATTCCCTTCAAGCTGATTTAGCGCTACCTTTGCAGATGTTTCAGTAAATGCGTTAACCATGTCATTTATAGCTTCAGCCTGTGTAAGGTCGATTTTCCCATTTAGAAAAGCCCTTAAGGTAAATTCTCCAGGTTCCGCTAACCTTGCTCCCCGTTTCAGGACAGTTTCAAGTATTTTCCTTTCAACAAAAATTCCCCCGTGGCTGTTTATCTCTACAATATCTTCTCCTGTGAATGTTTTTGGAGCTTTCATGTAAACTGCAAGAACCTCATCTATGGTTTCTCCTTTTTCATCAACTATAAATCCGTAAGTTAGCTTTCTATCCTCGAAGTTTTCCTTTTTCTTCCCAGTTTTTGTTCTGAAAACTTCCTTGAGTATCTTTAGGGCATTTTTCCCAGAAATTCTGACAATGCCGATAGCACCCCTTCCAGGAGCTGTGGAAATAGCAGCTATTGTGTCTTCGCAGAGGTAGTCTTTCATACAGCTATCCCTTTCTCTTTTAGAATTTCTGCAACTTCAGGATTGGTCTTAGCGAATTCCCTAAGCATGCTGATGAACTCTTGTTCGTTTAGCATTTTTATTCCAAGCTTTTGTGCCTTTGCAAATTTTGAACCGGGATTTTCTCCAACTACGACAAAATTTGTTTTCCTGGTCACGGAATTTGTAGGATTTCCGCCAAGGAGTTCAATAATTCTCTGAGCTTCTTTCCTTTTAAAGTGTTCAAGTTCTCCTGTAAACACAACGTTCTGGCCCTCTAAAGGCTTTGGAAGTTCCTTCTCCTCTTCCTCCTCCTTTGTCCTTTCAAACCTGAATCCTGCATTTTCAAGCTCTTTTATCATTTTAATGTTCTGTTCCGCTTTGAAGAAGTTTTTGATACTGGTAGCGGTTATAGGTCCTATTCCGGGGATTGTTGCAATGCTTTCAAAGGAAGCATTTATGAGTTCATTGATGTTTCTGAACTTTTTCGCTAAAAGCATTGCCGTTTTTTCGCCAACGTGTCTTATGCCTAATGCAGCAAGTTTCTTAAAGAATTCTGCACTCTTTGATTTTTCAATCTGTTTTAGCAAGTTGTCAGCTTTCTTGAATGCCCATCCGGGAAGTTTCATAAGGTCTTCTCTTTTTAGGTAGTAGATGTCTGCAATTGATTTTACAAGTTTCTCTTTAAGAAGGAGATTGGCTGTGGATTCGCCCAAACCTTTTATATCTAAAACCTTTCCCCAATAAATTAGGTGTTCTTTTAGCTGCGCTGGACAGTTTATATTTGGACATCTCGGCACTGCTTCATCAAGTTCCCTTACCACTGGTGAACCGCAAACTGGACACCTGGTAGGAACTTCGATGGGCTTCTCGTTTCCGGTTCTCCTTTCCTTTACAGGTCCTACAACGTAAGGAATTGTCTCTCCCGCTCTTTCTACCAATATGTAATCTCCAATCCTTATATCCTTCCTTTTGATCTCATCAGGATTAAATAGGGAAGCTCTTGATATTACCACTCCTCCAACCTCTACTGGGTCAAATATGGCTACAGGGGTTAAAGCTCCTGTTCTCCCAACCTGCCAAACAACTTCTCTCAGTTTTGTTACTGCCTGTTTTGCCGGAAACTTGTAAGCAACCGCCCATCTTGGGTGGTGAAGGGTTTCTCCTAAGACTTCCCAGTCACAGGTATCGTTAACCTTTATTACCATTCCATCTGCTTCAAAGTCCCAAGAATCTTTGATTTCTTGGTTTTTCATAATAAAGTCTATTACTTCATCAATGTCTTTACAGAGTTTCCTTATGTTTGTAACTTTAAATCCGCACTCTTCAAGAAGGCTTAAAGCTTCCCACTGTGTTCTAATATCTTTACACAGTTTCTTTGGTTCAGAATAGATTATGAAGTATACGTAACAATCAAGTCTTCTTTTAGCAACCTCTTTTGGGTCTTTAAGCCTTACTGTTCCTGCAGCCGCATTCCTTGGGTTTGCAAAGAGAGGTAATCCAGCTTTTTCCCTCTCCTCATTAAGTTTTTTAAAGACACTTTTAGGCATTATAACTTCACCTCTTAAGGCTACCCTCTTAATTCCATATTTTGAAAAGGGTGCTCTTAAGGGAATGCTCTTTATTGTTTTTATGTTTATAGTTACATCCTCTCCTTCAATACCGTCTCCTCTTGTAACTGCCCTGACGAGGATGTCATTTTCATAAACGAGTTCCATGCTTGCACCGTCAAACTTTGGTTCAACAACGTACTCAACATTTTTCCCCAAGGACTCTATGACCCTTCTATGCCAATCTTTTATGTCTTCAGCTGAGTACGTATTTTCAAGGGAAGTCATTTCGGCAAGGTGCTTTACTTTTTTAAACTCCCCTGTAAATGCTGGTGCAATCCTTTGAGTTGGAGAATCTGGAGTAATCAGCTCAGGAAATGCTGCTTCAATATCTTCAAGTGTGTGGAAAAGTTTATCGTATTGATAGTCGGAAATAACGGGATTTGCCTGGACGTAGTATTTGTAATCGTGATATCTTATAACCTGCCTTAGTTCTTTTAAAATCTCTTCTGCCTCATCCTTACTAATTTTTTTCCAGTAATCCTTCTTCTTCCCTTCAATGAATTTCAGTAGCTTATCGGTTAACGCTTGGAGTTCCCTTTCCTCTGTTATGGTATACATTTCTCCTCCTGATAGCATTTTCTTATTGAGTATACTATACAAAAATTATGGAGAGGATATGAGAATCGCTATTTTTGGAACTGGTGGTATTGGCGGTTTTTATGGAGGGTTGCTTGCTAAGTGCGGAATTGAGACTGTTTTTATTTCCAGGGGAGAGAAGCTTAGAGCATTCAAAAGGGAGGGATTAACAGTAGATAGCTTTAAGCATGGGAAATTTTCAGTCAAAGAAAGTGATGGTAACGTTGTCTTTACGAATAGACCGTTAGAGCATGGTAAATTTGATGTTGTTTTGGTATGTGTTAAATCCTATGATACTGAGAAAGTAGCTCCATTAGTTGCTGAGATGCTTTCGGAAAACGGAGTTGCAATTTCTTTACAGAACGGAATTGAAAATGAGGAGATTCTCTCAAGGTTCGTAGGAGAGGAGAGAGTTCTTGGTGCTACTGCTTTCATTGGAGCTTATGTTTTAAAGCCGGGTACCGTTGTTCACGAAGCAGCCGGATTACTTGAGATAGGAGAATTAAGTGGAAAAGAGTCTGAAAGGGTGAAGAGGATAGTTAGTATTTTAAGAAGGTGTGGTATTGAGGCAAGGGTCTCAAAGGATATAAGGTATACTTTGTGGAAAAAGTTAATGTGGAACGTTGCATTTAATCCTTACTCCGTTGTGACAAAGGCTACTGTTGGTCAGATGCTTTCTTTACCGGAAACGTTTTCTGTTCTTAAAAATTTAATGTTAGAGTGTATGAAAGTGGCAGAGAAAAACGGAGTGAAGTTGAAGGAGAAAACACTTAATGCTTATTTAAAACCTTCAAACGATCTGTTAGATTATAAAACGTCCATGCTGCTTGATTTTGAGAGGGGAAAACCTATTGAGCTTGAAGGTATTACAGGAGCACTTATCAGAAAGGCGGAGGAGTCAAGCGTTGACGTTCCCTACAATAGGTGTGTTTATGGAACAGTGAAGCTTCTATTAAAGTTAAGGGATGAGAAGGAGGAATCTTGAAAGTAGTTGGGCACATTCCATCAAAGTATCTGATTGAAGATAGGGAAAGGATTAAGAGGACAGTTAGTTGGGGAATTGGTGTTGAGCTTCAGATAAGTTCAAGGGTTATGGATATGTTATCCCTTGAAGAGTTCTGCTTAATTGCTGAAATGGTAAAAGGAAAGGTAGTAACTTTTCATGCACCCTTTCTTGACCTTAATCCTGGAGCTCTTGACAGCTATGTTCTTGATGCGACAAGGAGGAGGTTCCTTGAGATGAAGCCGCTCGTTAGGATTTTCAGTCCCGAAGTGATAGTTTTCCATACAGGGTTTCATCCAGATAAAACCGCTCATGCCTATGAGGATTGGCTTTTGAGGAGTGTTGAAACCTTTAAAATTGTTTCGTTTGAACTTGAAACTAAAATAGCGCTTGAAAACGTCTTTGATACTGACACAACTCCACTTTCAGACCTAATTGAAAGGTTGCCTTCAAATGTTGGAGTTTGCATTGACGTTGGGCATTTAAATCTTTTTTCAACAGTTCCAGTTGGAACCTGGATTGAAACGTTCAAAGAGAGAATTTTTGAATTTCACGTCCACGATAATAATGGAGTGAAAGATGAGCACCTATCAATAGGTAAGGGTAGTATTGATTTTGAAAGTTTCTTTTCGATTATTGATAGTTTGAATTCAGAATATATATTAACTCTTGAGGCTAAGAGGGAGAAAGAGCAATTGGATAGCCTTAATTACATTAAAAAAAGGAGACTTAAAATTGAGCAGAGTGCTGGAAATAAGAGTCTATCCAGATGAGGTTCTGAAGAAAAAAGCTGAAGAAGTAAAGGAGTTTGATAAGAATCTCAAAGAAACTGTTGAGAACATGTTTGAAACCATGTACAAAAGGGGTGGAGTTGGACTTGCTGCCAATCAGGTTGGAATATTAAAGAGAATTGTAGTTATAGATATTCATTCAGGAAAGGAGCTTCAAGGAAAGGAAAGGATAGTGTTGGTAAACCCTGAAATCGTTGCACTTGAAGGGGAAGAGATAAAAGAGGAGGGTTGTTTATCACTTCCCGGACTTTACAGGAAGGTGAAGAGGGCTTTATATGCGAAAGTGAAGGCTCAAAATCTTGAGGGAGAGGTCTTTGAAATAGAAGGTGAAGGTTTGTTGGCTAGGGCTTTTCAGCATGAAATTGATCACCTTAACGGAATAGTTTTCATTGATAGATTGTCTCCTTTATCCAGGAGGCTGGCTCTTGAAAAGTACAGGAAGTTGAGGAAGAAACAGGAAAGAGTTGGTAAGGTTAGTGTTTAGGAGGAGGTATGAGGCTTTTAACAGCAGAGGAGATGAGAAGCATTGATGAGGAAGCTATTGGTACGTTAGGTATTCCAGGATCTGTTCTTATGGAAAATGCTGCAAGGTCAGTGGTATCTGTTGTTTATTCCTTCATAAACGGTATTTCCTGTGCAGTTGTTTGCGGTAAGGGAAATAACGGAGGCGATGGGCTTGCAATTGCAAGGAATCTTTACAACCTTGGATATGATGTTGAAGTTATACTTGCTGCAGATCCTTCTAAGCTATCAGGAGAGACAAAGGCAAACTTTGAGATACTTTCAAGGCTTCCTGTTCCCATTCACGTTATAACCAGTGAAGAAAGGTTGGTTGAAGTTTATTCTATACTTAATGGTAGGGATTTCGTTGTTGATGCAGTGTTTGGTACAGGGCTTTCCAAACCTGTTTCCGGATTTTATGAGACTTTGATAGAGATCGTTAATAGGGAAGCAGATTTCATAGTTTCCGTTGATGTTCCTTCAGGGTTGCCTTCCGATAGTGGAGAAATTATAGGAAAGCACATTACAGCAGATGTAACAGTAACTTTTGGATATCCAAAAGTGTGTCATGTTATGCCACCTGCAAGTAACCATGTTGGTGAACTTTTCGTTGCTGATATATCAATTCCTGAAGATATTGCTTTTCTTGATGGTTTTAAGAGATATCTGTTAACAGTTGATCATGTTGCCTTTACTTTTCCGTTCAGAAATGTAATGAGCCATAAGTATACTTTTGGGCATTTAGCTGTCGTTGGGGGTTCAAAAGGGAAAACAGGGGCCCCTTCCATGACAGCTTTGGCTTCATT
>CAZJFY010000060.1:0-5916 GCA_964545225.1 uncultured bacterium
AGGTTTTGAGCTGAAATTCTTGAGAAGGATGAAGGATATGATGGCTCAGGCGTTTAGAAACGCACATAACTATGAAAGGCTTCAGAGGGAATCAGCTTTTGACTATCTTACGGAGCTTTACAACCGAAGGTTTGGTATGAGGAAGCTAAGGGAAATGGTTGCCCTTGCTGAAAGGGAATCAAAACCTGTATCTATAGCCATGGTTGACATTGATGATTTTAAGAAAGTGAACGATACTTATGGACATTTAGCCGGTGATTATATCTTAAGGGAAATCGCGAAGATAATAAGGGAAAACATCAGAGAATCAGACCTTGCAATGAGGTATGGAGGAGAGGAATTTCTCATAGCTTTTTATGATGCTGATGGGGAGCTCTCCTTTCCAGCACTGGAAAGGATAAGGTCCTTGGTGGAAAATCACGAGTTTGTTTTTGAGGGTAAAAGGATTGATGTAACTGTTAGTATTGGTGTGGCAGTGTTTTCTCCTGAAGAAAAAGTAAGTATTGAGGAGGTTGTAGAGAGAGCAGATAGGTCTCTTTACGATGCGAAGAGATTAGGCAAGAACAGGGTTGTTGAGTTTGGAAAGGTAAAGGGATAGCTTTTTCACAGCATCCTCTACATCTTTTGCTTCTATTTTCGCTTCAGCTTCTGGGGTTGACTTCCTGTAAAGCGGATCGTAATAACTAATCATAAGTTCTTTAACAGCTTCTCTGTAATTTTCCCTTTCAATGAGGTTCCTTATTAAGTTATACTTTTCCAAGGGGAGATGCTTTTTAATTTTTTCAAGGGATTTTATGTAGATTTTAGGTTCATTTTGAGAAATTTTGTAGTCTTCAAGGGATACCTTAACTCTCTCTTCTATGGGTAATGTAAGGATTATCTTTCTTCCTTTCTTCATCGCTTTCCAGAAGGTTTCAGGTATGTGAATTTTCCCAATTTTTCTGCTTTCTCCTTCAACAATCAGAAAATCACTGTTTTTATATTTTTCCATCTCCTTCCACAACATTGCATCAAACATCTTTTGGGAAGGTTGCTTTAAACCTATTCCTCCAAATACTGAACCTCTATGGCCTGCCAATCCTTCAAGGTCAATTACTGGAAACCCTTTTAACTTGAGAGTTCTTAAAATCTTTGTTTTCCCGCATCCTGTCGGGCCATAAAGAACTATGAAGGTTTTCCTTTCACTTAATCTCTCTATGCGTTCAAGGATAAACTTCCTGAAAGCTCTGTAACCCCCTTTTACTATGGGGATATAAACGCCAGCGAGGTAGGAAACAACTGCTAAAGAGAAACTCCTCATTCCACCTCTCCAGCAGTAGAGGGCAACTTTGCCATGAGTTTTTTTGATTTTCAAAATTTTTTCAACAAGTTCAGGGAGTCTTGGGGAGATAACTTTCAACGCAAAAATTCTTGCCTGCTTTTCCCCTTTACTGTAGTAAATCTCTGATATTTTCTTCCTTTCCTCAAGCGTAAATAGAGGAATATTTAAAGCACCAGGTATATGAAATTCCTTAAACTCTTCCTTCGTTCTTACGTCAATGAAGATATAATTTTCCTCAAGAGCTTTTTCAATAGGTATGCTTTCAATCACTATCTTCCTCATTAGATTCTTTTAACTTGAAATATAGTCAAATTGAACGCAGGAAGTGGAAAGTTGTCAGGTATCAGATTTTCAAGGTCTTCATTTATGAAATTGCCAAATGCTAACCTTATCGTTCCTCTGTTGAGAATAGGTCTGATGTATTTACCATCTACATTTAAGTTTCTTGAAAGCTTTAAGAGTTCACCATATGTCAGGAACCTTGCTTTTCTGTAGATAGATTTTGATACTGCTGCTTTTAAAATCCTATAAATGGAAAGAAGGGAGAATTTATTTAGAAACGCAATCAGAATGTACTTTTCACTAACCCTTAAAGCCTCTTTAAGAGCAGCCTCTCTGTTTTCCATGAATTCAAGACTTGTGATAAAGCTTGATGCCTGGAAGCTGTTGTCCTTAAATGGTAGCCTTTCAGCACGCCCCAGGACAACGTTTTTAAATCCCTTCTGCACTGCAACTTCAAGCATATCCCTTGAGATGTCAAGTCCAAAGGTTTCTATCCCAAGTTCGTTGAATAGTTCCATCCATATTCCTGTTCCACAGCCAATATCAAGGATATTTGAAATTTTAGGAATGTACTTTGTGATTAGCCGTTTCTCGAGATTAAATGCAGACTTACCAAATCCTTTTAGGAACCATTTGTCGTACTCCCTTGCTGCTTCTCCGATAAAAGATTTATTCACCAAGTCCTTCCCTCCCCGTTCTTTCTCTTATTCCAAGAATGGAAATCACATTTTCCATATCGCTTTTATCTATTTTAACGTCTTCGTGAACTTTTCTTAACGGATAAGGATATCCAGAAACTATGTATGGTGCCAAAACGTCCATTACATGTTTTATGTCAATGTTCGTTTCAACCTTGTAAACGTTTTCGTTAGGTGAGAACTTTGCAAAACATGTCTTTATTTCAAAGCTTCTAAAAACATCTTCGAAAATCTGAGGAAATCCTCCCTTCATCTCTTTATCCATCTTAACGCTCACTGGGTTGCTAAATCCGACGTTAAGTTCTTGGCTGTTAAATACAGCAATATCTGGTAACAAACTGTTAAACCCGTAAAGCTTGCTTGTTGATGTCTTTGAGATGGAAACAACCTTATTACCATATTCGGAAATGAGTTTTGCAAGGGTGTAAAGGTACTCAAGGTATTCAAGGTAGCCACAGGCTGCGGCGAACTTCTTTGGGTTGAAAGTTTTAGCAATTTCTCCGTAGAACTCTTTTGCTCCTATACTAACAAGGGAAAAATTTCCTTTGAGGTCATTAAAAATTTCCCAGAGTTCCCTTTTTTCGTCAGATTTAAGCTCAAAATTGAAGACTGCTGGCCTGATTATATTTCCTGTAATTGAACCATCAAGTAAGATGCAGTCTACGTGGTTTTCCCTTAGAATTTTAAGTACTTCTTTCCCTTCAATTAATCCCATAAGTATTCTAAGGCGAGCTTCAGAGAATTCGTGAGGTTTCATGATATCAACGTCAACGGTAAAGCTTTCCCATTTGCTGTCCAATTTCCCATTTATGAAGAGCGATGATGTGGAGCCTATTGCATAAACTATATAACCTAAGAACTCTCTGTAGTTCTTGCTTCCGTCAACAGCTCCCACTGTTAAGTCCTTCTTAGGTTTCGGTTTGTAATTGTTCCACACCGATTTCACTTTTTCTCTATTCATGAATGCTTCATCAATAGCTGCCTTTACTGTATCTTTTACTTCGTAAGCTCTTTTGATAATTTCCGCTTTTAGGCTCATGATGGCGTCCTTGTAGTATAATTTATCTCAGTTATTTTATCAGGGAGAGTAATGAGAAAGGTTTTTATAGCTTCTGTTATATTAATTACTTTCATCCTTGGCTACCATGAATTTAAAGATTCTTCAGCTAACATAAGTTATGTTGGGAATAGTTTCAAGTTTGAGATTCCATTTGAAGAACAGGTTATCAACGATTTTTCCCTTCAGTATAAGCTTTTTAAAAAAGCGAAGCTTGAAGGTGAAAAGTACGTTTACAGAACGGGAAACTATAAGATAGTTTTTACCGTTAATCCTGAACTTCAAGAATCTGCAAGAAGAATTTTTAAAGCTTATAAGCTTAAGTATGGAGCCTATGTTGCCATAGAACCGTCAACCGGAAAGGTTCTTTGTGCTTTGAGTAGCATAGATTATCCAGATTTAACGGTGAAAACAACGTTTCCAGCGGCTTCAACTTTCAAGGTAGTTACTGCAGCTGCAGCTATAGAGTATGGGCTTGCCAATCCTGATTCTAAGATGGTCTGCGGAGGCTATGGTGATTCATGTTCTCCTACAGTTTGGCTTAACAGCAAGTATAAGGTAGTGAGGAACATGAGAACCTCTTTTGCGACTTCGGCAAATCCTTACTTCGGTAATCTTGGAAGAATTATGGGAAAACAGCTCTTGCTTCAGATGGCAGAGAAATTCGGTTTTAATAGGAAGGACTATGGATTTCCCTGGGGAAGAGTTGAAACTCCTGTGGATGACTATCAGCTTGCTCTTACTGCAGCTGGTCTTGGAGATTCAATGACAAGTCCTTTTCACGAAGCTCTTATTTCTGCGGCTGTGTTAAATGGTGGAGTTATGCCAAAACCGACTTTTGTAGAGAGGATTGAGAAAGGGGGGAAGGTTGTTTACGTGTTTAAACCTTCCTTTTTTGGAAGAGTGATATCTGAGTCAACTGCTGATGTTATTAAGGATATGATGGAAGGGACTGTTAAGTTCGGAACAGCCTCTCAAAAGCGGTATTTTAGAATTTTCAAGAGGAGATTTAGAAACTTGGAGTCTGGTGGTAAAACAGGGACTCTCTCTGAACTGACCTATCCTGAAGGGAGGTGTGAGTGGTTTGTAGGGTTTTTCAGAAGTGATGACCTCAGCCTTGCGGTGGCATCCCTTGCAGTTAATGAGAGAAAGTATTACGTGACGGGTTATGATATTTCACCCCTTGTTCTTATGGAGTTCCTTAAAGGGAGGAAGAGATGTGTATATTCTGCAAGATAGTGAAGGGAGAAATTCCTGCAAGGATTGTTTATGAGGATGATTTAGTCATGGCCTTTCATGACATCAATCCTCAAGCTCCCATCCACATACTGATAATACCGAAAGAACATATACCGACAGTTAACGAACTTGAGGAAAATCACAAAGAACTGATAGGACATATCTTTTTAGTTGCCAAGAAGATAGCCAAGGATCTTGAAGTTGCAGAAAGTGGTTATAGAATTCTTGTTAACTGCAATAGAGATGGTGGTCAGGAAATATATCACCTTCACTACCACTTCTTTGCTGGGAAACCTCTTGGACCGATGATTTGTAGGTAGGTAAGCGAGAATGATAGACCTTCATACTCATACGATATTTAGCGATGGAGAGCTCATTCCAAGTGAGATTGTTAGAAGGGCTGAAAGTATTGGCTATAGAGCAATAGCTTTAACTGATCATGTTGATTATTCAAATTACGAGTTCGTTATAGAGAGTTTGCTTAAAGTTATTGATGTGCTCAATACAGAAACCTCTCTAACTGTATTGCCTGGAGTTGAGATTACACACGTTCCCCCTTCCAAAATTCCTGATTTAATTCAAAAGTGCAGAGATAAAGGTGCAAGGATAGTTGTTGTTCACGGAGAAACTATTGTTGAACCGGTTTCCCAGGGAACAAATATGGCAGCCATCCTCGGTAAAGCTGATATACTTGCTCATCCTGGATTTATAACTGAAGAGGAGGCACAGCTTGCTGCCAATAGCGGTGTTTACCTTGAGATTACAACAAGGAAAGGGCATTCCCTCACAAATGGGCACGTTGCCATGATGGCAAGGAAGACAGGAGCTTTGCTTGTCATAAATACAGATAGCCATTCGCCAGCTGACCTTGTAACGAAATCCTTTGCGATGAAAGTTGGGCTTGGAGCGGGCTTATCGATGACAGAAGTTGAAGAGGCATTTAAGAATGCTGAAAGACTTTTGAAAAAAGCAGGAGGGTAGTTTGAAAAAGCCATCTTATAGAAGTTATAAGAAGAAGGTAAAAGAGAAGCACGTAGAGATTCCGAAGGAGATAGATACAAGGGAAGCTGAACAGCTTGTTGATGATATCTACAGGTTAGGGGAATTTATAAAAAAACACCAGTTAAAGTTCCTGGCAGCTGCAGTTATTTTAATTCTTTCAGCTGCTACTTATTGGGGATATAGATATTACACTATCAGCAGAGAGGTTAAAGCAGCTTCCATCGTTGATAGGGGAATTTTTAATCTTGAAAACGGGAAAACAGATGATGCGGTTAAGATTTTTGAGTTAGCTGAGAAAAGATACTTTGATACTCCCT
>CAZJFY010000061.1:0-5911 GCA_964545225.1 uncultured bacterium
AGCCTTCCCATACTATACGGTGCCGTTACGTACCTTAACTCTAACTCTTTTCCTTCACCATAATTTCCTCTTCTCTCGTACGTTAACGTAACATCCGCACTCCTCCCAAGGACAATATACAAAGGCTGTTCATATATAAATCCTTCATCACTTCTATATCCCACTCTTGGTGTAAGAAAACCTGACCTTCTTTCCCTAACCAGAGAGCCACTGATATAAGGTGAAGCGGCTATAGGTATCTCTTTAATTTTGAATGTTACCCATCTTCCTTCAAAACTTTCTCCAAGAAGAATTTTGAACTTCTTTGCACCAAGAGACCAATCTGGACATTTGTGTTTGCAGGGCGTATAAACTCCATCGTATGCAATCCACTCTCTCTCTGAAAGCCTGTCAACTCTCCTTGCTTTTATAAAGTCATTTTTAGTGAGCTGCCCTTCAACGTTTTCAATTACTGCTCTCTTTCTTCTAAGATCGTAGACTATCTGGCTACAGTTAAGTAAGGTATCTTCTTCCCTGATAGTAACGTTTCCAGAAACTTTTATTATGTTTTCCTCTTTGTTGTAAGTGGCTTTGTCTCCTTTAATTTGCACTGTTTTAAACGTTATTGTGACGTTTCCTTCAGCAGTTAGTAATTTGTTAACATTCCCATTTATAGAATCTGAGATTATGTGAACAGGCTCACTTGAGGCGAAAGCAGATGGTAGAAGGAAAATTATAAATGCTATTGTTTTGAGCAAGTTATCTCCCCAAGTCAGATATTAAGCATAATTTTAAACTAAAATCTGATTGGAGGAAATTATGGAAAAGAAGCTATCGGAAATCATCAAAAAAGTTGTACTATTGCAAATAGGGGCTATATCCCTTATTCAGGAAAAGGTTGAGAGTTTTGTGAAGGAACTTGAGAAGAAAGGTGAAATTGCTCAAGATGAGGGGAAGAAATTTTTAAAGGAGCTCAAAGAAAGCGCTGAGAAACAGAAGGAGAGTATAAGAAAACAGATAGAGGATATTTTAGGTAGCATGAACCTTGCTTCAAAGAGTGATTACGAGGAACTGAAGAAAGAGGTGGACAAGCTGAAGGAGGAGCTTCAAAAAATTAAGAAGCAACAAGAGAAATAGATGTTTGTTCTTTTGGCTTCTAAGGGAAGGAAGCGAATTAGAGAAATTGCTGGGTACCTACTCTTTTGTTTCTATGAGTATGTTCAACGTTATGTACCCAACTTTTTCTTAAACTTGGTGGGTTTTGTTTTTTTTAGAAACTTCCGTTACCTTCTTGAATTTACTCCTCAACAAAGGTTAAGGATTTCGCTTGAAAAACTCGGTCCTGCTTATGTAAAGATTGGCCAGATGCTGAGCACAAGAGTTGATATTCTTCCTGTTAGTTATATTAGAGAACTTGAGAAGCTACAGGATAAAGTACCTCCAGAGCCAATTGATGTAATCTTAGAAGTTTTAGGAGACAGGAGAGACTGGTTTGAGTATTTTGATCCGGAACCAATTGGTTCCGGATCTGTTGCTCAAGTTCACAGAGCAAGGTTAATAGGTGGGAAAGAGGTGGCTGTTAAGGTAATCAGGCCGGGGGCGAGGGAGACAATAATAAACGATGTGGAAGTTTTAAAAGCTACGGTTTCCTTTCTTTCAAAGTATTTCAGTTTTTTCAGGAAATTCAGGATTTTGCAAATTGTGGATGAGTTTGAGAGGATGCTCATTGATGAGCTTGATCTTCTCAGAGAGGCTTCCTACATGGAACTTTTCAGGAGGTTTAGTAAGGAGGAAAGCTCCTTTTACGTGCCAGAAGTCTACTGGGAGATTTCAGATTCAAATGTGCTTGTTTCCGAGTTCATAAAGGGGACGAAGCTTAACGACGTAGCAAAGTCGGGAGCTTTTGACAATAAGAAGCTTGCCAAGGACTTCGTGAGGATTGTTAATAAGCAGATTTTTGAGCTTGGAACGTTTCATGGTGACTTGCATCCGGGTAATATCTTTGTTCTTAGTGATGGAAGGATAGCCTTTGTTGATTTTGGAATAATAGGAAGATTATCTCCGGATGTTCTTTCTGAATTCTTTCTTTTCTCACTTGGTGTTATGAATAAGGATGTGGATCTTATAGTTATGGCGTTAAAGAGAATAGGAGCTATTACTGAAAATATTAATGAACAGCTCTTGAAAAGGGAAATTTTGATTTTCCTTGACAAGTATTACAATAAACCTCTATCGCAAATAGATGCTGAGAAGCTTTTCTATGAAGAACTTTCAACTGCAAGGAAGTTTAACGTTGTTCTTCCCGAAGTTCTCGTTGTTTTGATGAAGACAATAGCTCATACTGAGTCAATTGCAAGGTTGATAGATCCAGATTTCAGGTTACCTCCAGTTTTGAAGCCTTACCTTAAAAGGCTTGCTGCGAGAGTTATATTAAAGGATTTTAGAAGGAGAATCGTTAACATAGCTGCATCCTATGCTCTTCTTTTTGAAAAAATGCCTTCTTACTTTGAAGCAAAGATGGTGGAGAAAGTTCCTGAAAAGGATTACAGTTTAGCAGGTTATTTCCTGATAGGTATGGGAATAGTAATAGCTTTCAATCCCAAGTGGCTTTTACTTTACATTCCATCTTCTTTAATAACCTTCTGGTTGCTAAGGAGAAAACATTAATGGCTGTTTACGTTGCACTTATCCACTATCCAGTTTACAACAAGAGAGGGGATGTTGTTGTTACTTCACTAACAACTCTTGATATTCATGATATTGCAAGGTCTGGAAGAACTTATGGTGTGAAGAGATATTACATTGTACAACCAATTGAGAACCATCTCTGGCTTGCCAATAAACTCCTTTCATTCTGGCAGAGCGGTCACGGAAGGGAATATAACCCAAAAAGATGGGAAGCTCTTAAAATTGTCAAAGCCGTTCCTTACTTCGAAGATGCTGTAAATGATGTTATCCAGCTTGAAGGGTCAAGGCCGAAAATTGTTGTAACAACATCAAGGAAGCATAAAGAAGCCGTTTCCTATAACCAGCTGAGGGAGGTTATAAAAACTGGGGAAAGCGTTTTAATCTGTTTTGGGACAGGATGGGGGTTAACTTCTGAGTTCATTGATAAAGCTGACATGGTTCTTGAGCCGATAGAAGGAGTTGCTGATTATAATCACCTATCAGTCAGATCAGCGGCAGCTATTATCCTGGATAGACTTATGAGAAAGTAATTGTTTCATAAAGTTTTGGTATTTTAGGTATTACCTTGAAGTTTTCTTTAACTTTTTCTGAAAAAGCTTTCATTGAATTTATTTCTCCGTGAACCAGTATAACTTTAGTTTCCTCTTTAATTGTGTGTTTTAACCAATCAAGGAGCTGGTGTTGTCCTGCATGAGAGGAGAACCCGTTTATTGTATAAACTCTTGACTTTACTGCTATTGGTTCTCCAAATACCCTTATCCTTTTCTTCCCTTCCACAATTTCCCTTCCAGTAGTACCTTCCGCTTGATATCCTATGAATACAATTGAGTTTTTTTCACTCCATATATGGTGTTTTAGATGGTGAAGAATTCTTCCTCCTGTGCACATTCCATTTCCGGCAATGATTATTGCATTTTTCGTTATATCATTGATTTTCTTTGATTCTTCAGGTGTTCTTGTGAACCTTAGATATGGTATGTTAAAGGGATCATTTACAAATGGCTCATTTTTGTCAAAGCACTCCTTGTGTCGTTTGAACGTTTTAGTTATTGAAATTGCAAGAGGACTGTCAAGAAATACTCTGCACTCAGGAAGTTCTCCGTTCTCGTACATCTGTTTTAGGAAGTAAAGAATATCCTGAGCTCTTTCAAGGGCAAAAGTTGGGATTAGGACAACTCCTCCTCTCTCAAATGTTGAAGTGATAGCTTCTTTCAGCTCTATAACAGAATCTTTTATGCTTTTATGCTCTCTGTTTCCGTATGTTGTTTCAATCATAACCAAGTCTGCTTTGCAGGGCATTTCAGGATCTGGAATAATAGGTTTCCCCTTATTCCCGATATCTCCGCTAAAGATTACTCTCTTCCCTTCAATTTCCAGTTCAATGAACTCTGAACACAGTATATGTCCAGCGTCGTGGAGGCGAAATTTAACATCCTTGACTCTTATCCATTCGTGATAAGGAATGGGCTTGAAGTGGTTAAAGACTTCAAAGACATCGTTAAGGTTAAATAGAAGTTCTATCGGTTTTAAACCGGCTCTTACTCTTTTCCTGTTAATGGTTATTGTGCTTTCCTCTAAAACTTGTGCGGCATCCATTAGAATTAACCTTGAAAGGTCAATAGTACCTGATGTTGCAAAGATTTTTCCTCTAAATCCCTTTTTAACCAATAAAGGGAGCCTTCCACAGTGGTCAAGATGTGCATGGGAAAGGATGACAAAATCGATGTCCTTAGGGTCAAATTTGAATTGGTAGTTTTCCCTTTCAAACTTTCCCTGAAACATTCCGCAGTCAAGGAGAAACTTGCTGCTTGATGTTTCTATAAGGTGGCAACTTCCAGTTACTGTTTCTGCTGCTCCGTGAAATGTTATTTTCAACTTAACTTCTCCCTTAAATCCTTTTCAGAAACGGGACCTATGAGGACTTCCACTATTTTTCCATTATCTGTTATTATTATTGATGGTGTTGCAAGTATCCCAAAAGTTCTTGCCTTTTCAGAGTCTTTTGTTACATCAACCTTTATAACGTGTATGTTTTTAAATTCCCTTGAAAGCTTTTTAATAATTGGTTCAACAAGCCTACATGGCTTGCAACCTGGAGATGAAAAGTAGATAAGTCCTTTCCCCTTTCTCAGCCTTTGAAAGGGTCCTTCCATGTAAGGCAATTCCCTTCCCTTTAACTTTTTTGATTTTAAATTCCAGTAAACCCTCAAACCTATAATAAAGACTACGTAGAAAATGAAAATCACGAAGATAATGTCAAAAATAACTGCCAAGACTTTTAGAACCATTTCCATAAACTGCTCCTTTAAATCAGGTGATTAGTCCGATTATAGCTGAAATTATAAAGGCAAAAGTTATGTTAAGAATTATTCCGGCTTTTATCATATCCCTTTGTTTTACAAGGCCTGTTCCGTAAACAAGCGCATTTGGGGGAGTAGCTACTGGAAGCATGAATGCACATGATGCAGCCACTCCAGCTGGGATGGATAGCGTTTCAGGTTTCATGGAAAGACTTGTTGCTGTTGCTATAAGGATCGGTATGAATATGGCAGCAGTTGCAGTATTACTCATTAGCTCAGTCATGAAGATTATAAACAGGGAGACGCAAACGATGAATAGGAAATGTGGAAGAGACCCAAAACCCTCAACCAATTTCTGTGATAAGAACTTGCTTGTTCCTGTTACCTTAAGAACATGACTTAAGGCAAGTCCACCTCCAAATAGGTACAATGTTCCCCAATCTGTACTTCTATCAAGGTCTTCCCATTCGAGAAGTTTTAGGGAAAACAGAAGGAGTATTGCAAGAACAGCAACAACTGCATCGAAGTACTTGTGAATGCCAAGTAATGCTGAAATTTTTTTGCTTCCAAGCCAGAGGGCTACTGTTAGGGTGAATGTTAACAGAACAGCCCATTTCTCCTTATCCATTTTAAGGTGTACAGGTTCGATGAACACTTTTTTATTTAAATTTGGCTTGAAAATCAGGATAAGGATTATAAGTAATGTTGGTAGAAGAACTACTACCATGGGGATTCCAAATTTCATCCAATCTATGAAGCTCATTCCAAGGTTTGCAGCAGTTATGCCATTTGGAGGACTACCAACAACTGTTCCAATTCCTCCTATGCTTGCAGAGTATGCAACACCTAAGAGGATAAAGGTTGATAACTTTTTATTTTCTCCCAGCGTACCAATAATTCCTAATGCAAGTGGGAGCATCATTGCAGTGGTTGATGTATTGCTT
>CAZJFY010000062.1:0-5772 GCA_964545225.1 uncultured bacterium
GCTTTCCCATACGGACTTTTCACCTTCCTGAGAAAATGCAGGAACTGAGAAGAGGAAAATACTAAAAGCAAGAAAAGCTATTTTCATCATTCACCTCTTAGAAACTTCAGGTTATCAAGGTCCTCAAGAAGCGATTGAAGGTCCTCTTCATGCTCAACCTCATCGGTAAGTATCTGAAGAGCAAGGTTATAGGTTATGGGGTCAATATCCTTTGTAAACTTCAAAATCTCACTGTAAGTATCAATAGCGCACTGCTCACCCTTGATGTTCTGTTCAAGGACTTTCTTTACAAAGGGGTCTTCTGGAGCATCATAACCACAATTTGTTAAGTCAAACCAGCTTTCAGGTGAGAGAACCGGATTCCCTCCCAATTCCAGGATTCTGGCAACAAGCATATCCGCATGTCTTAGTTCATCGTTAGCATGTTGAATTAGTTCTGCAATCACTGCATCCTTCATGGGTCCCTTTACAACCTTTGAACCAACCCAGTACTGATAATATGCGAGCCACTCATCACACAAAGCCCTGTTTAGAAAATCTATGATTTTGTCCGCATGTTCTCCTACAAGAGATCTTCCCCTCGTTCCCATTCTTCCTCCAATAAAATAGTTTCTAAATGAAAGTTATTTGCATTTTTAAAGGTGTCAAATTTTGTATAATGGCATTGCATGGGTGAACGGGAAGTCCGGTGAAAGTCCGGCGCTGTACCCGCAACCGTGAGCAGGGATTAAAAAAGCCCTTAACCACTGGATAGTACGGTGAAAGCTGGCTATCTGGGAAGGTTAAGGACGATTAACCCCTGCGAGCCGGGAGACCGGCCCATGTAAATACACCTGCACCCTGCGGGAGTTCAGGGTGGGAGGAGAGTTGAGAAAATACATACTACTGATTTTCTTTGTCTTTACATTAAACTCGCTTGCTGAAACGTTAGTATCCCTTTCCCCGGCTATAACAGAGATAATTTACTTCGTTAATGCTCAAAAGAAACTCATAGCAGATACCACATTCTGCAATTACCCCCAAGATGCCAGGAGAAAAATCAAGATTGGAGGGATTATTAACCCAAACATTGAGAAGATAGCATCACTTCATCCAGATTTCATCCTTACCACCAGCTTAACACCAGAAAGAACGTTAAAGAAACTGAAAAATCTAAAGTTCAAGGTTATTACTATTAAGCTATCAACAGTTGAAGACATAGCAAATGCAATAGAGAAAATTGGAAATAGATTCGGAGAAAACGGTAAAGTCAAGAAAATTGAGTTTTTAAACAACCTAACTTATGCTGAGAGCAAGCTTTCATCCTGCATATCCGGGAAAAAAGTCATTGTGCTCATATCCCCAAAACCGCTCTACACATCTGGAGAATCCACCTTTATAGGTGAAATAGTAAAAAGAGCAAAGGCAATAAACATTGCAGGGAAAGGAGGTTTTTTCCCAATATCTTTAGAACAGCTTGTGTACAGAAAACCTGACATTGTAATCGTAGCAGCCAAGGGAAAGCAAAGGAGCGAGATTGTTAGCATTTTAGAAAGGTTTAAAATCAAATACGTTTCCGTAAATCCAGACAATCTACTTCGTCCAAGTCCAAGAATAATAAAAGGAATACAGGAATTGGAGGAGAAAATTTGCAAGGAATAGCCATTTTACTCTCCATCATCTCCTTTTTAATTTTCCTTTTAGCCGGCAATATTCCCTTAAGTAAAGAGATAGTCCTTGATATAAGACTTCCAGAAGCTCTCCTTTCTTTCTCCACTGGAGCCATTCTCTCAATTGGAGGCGGTGTATTCCAGGGAGTTTTTAGAAATCCTCTTGCCGATCCCTATATACTGGGAGTTTCCGCTGGAAGCGCACTTGGAACAACCTTGGCTATTATGTTTGGGATACCTCAAGAACCAGTTGCACTACTTTTTAGTTTATCAACAGTTGGACTGATAGTAGCTGCAGGTTATTGTTTAAGAAGCAACGTTAAACTCCTGCTCTTTGGTGTTATTCTCAATGCATTCCTGTCAGCTTTAATACTCTTCATATACGCAACAATGCCATCAGAAAGCCTTCAAAGTGCAATTTTCTTTACTCTCGGATTTATATCTCCAGTATCAATCACGTCATCACTCGTCGTATTTGCCAGTTCAATTTTAATGGTAATTCTATTTACTCCAATATCGGAAAGGCTGAACGCGATTTCAATGGGAGACATTATCTCCTACTTCTCAGGAGTCTCGCCATCCGTAGAAAGAATAATCTACATAGCAATCGTTTCTACCATCACCTCCATTGCTGTATCTAAAACAGGAATTATTGGATTTGTTGGTATAGTAGTTCCGAATATGCTCAGACTTTTGAACATAAGAAGCTTCAAGCAGATTATTCCTCTTTCGTTTTATGTAGGAGGGATCTTCCTTCTTGTATCCCAATTCGTTGCAAAAACCATTATATCTCCAATTCAACTACCTGTAGGAGTAATAACAGCCATTCTTGGATCACCGGTATTCACTTTCATACTCTGGAGGTACACATCAATTGTTAAGAATTGAGAATTTAAAGTTTAAAGGGATTTTGAAGGGAATTACAACCAACATAGATAAAGGGGAAGTTATTGCTCTTGTAGGTAAAAACGGAGCAGGGAAAACCACTTTTATGAAGTGCATATGTGGATTCCTCAATTACAGCGGAAAAGTAACTATTGACGGAAAAGAGATTTCCCGTATCCAATTAAAGGAAAGAATCAGAAAAATAAATTACCTTCCTCAACACCTTGAAATACCATTCCCCTGTACTGTGCTCGAATTTTTAAAGCTTTCCTTTATTCCGCTGAAAGGTCTTTTCCCATCCATAAGCAGGAACGATGAAAGCAAAATCAGGAAATCACTTGAAAGATTTGGAATTGATCACCTTATAAACACCGAAATTCATAACCTCAGCGGTGGTGAAAGAGCAAAAGTTCTCCTTTCAAGGATTCTTCTGATTGATCCTGACTATTACCTTCTTGATGAGCCTGGTGCTTTCCTTGACATAGGAATAATAACTGAACTTTCAAAACTGATTGATTACGCAAAGAGAAGAGGAAAGACAGTTCTAATAACTGCCCATGATGTTAACCTTCTCGTGGACATTGCTGAAAGGTTTTTATGCTTGAAAAATGGAAAACTCATCATTGATGGAACAAAAAACGATTTCCTGAATGCATTACCTGAAATCTTTGATGCTCCCGTCAAAGTAAGAAAGCTTGAAGGTGAAATCTTCATAAAACCGATTCTAAGGAGGTAAAACATGAGAAAATTCCTTCTGACCACGCTATTGATTGCTGCAACAGCACAAGCTTCAGAACTGCCAGAGATAACAGTTACTGCAACAAGGGTTCTTGTCCCCATTGAGCATGTAGGTGATGATGTCCAGATAATAACTAAAGAGGAAATTGAAAAATATGGTTTTACAAACATTTCCGATGTCTTAAAACACTTTGCAGGAATAAACATAACAAACAATGGCGGACCAGGAAAGTATACCAGTGTTTTCATAATGGGACTTCCTCTAAAACACATCCTTGTGCTTATTAATGGGGTTCCCATCAACAACCCCTCACTCCCAGACAACAGTGCCGACTTAAGGTTTATTGATTTAAACAACGTTGAAAGAATCGAAGTTCTGAAGGGTTCACAGGGGGCGATTTACGGCTCAGAAGCCATAGGAGGAGTTATCAACATAATAACAAGAAAACCAAAGAAAACAGAATTCTCCATCAACCTTGAAGCAGGAAAGTACAGCACATTTAAAGAATCTATATACGGGGGACTTAAATCAAAAAATGGTTACCTGTCAATATCTTCTGAAAACTTCAAAACAAATGGATTTGATGCAAAGAACAGTAAATATACCCACGACACCGATAATGACGGTTACAGGTACAAAACAGGAAGCATTAATTACGGGATAAAACTATCACCAACGTTAAAAATTTCAGGTGTATTTAACCTTAAAGGAGGAAGCAACGATTATGACGATGGAAAGGAAAACTATGACAGGTACTTTGCTTATATTAACGTTGAAAAAAACATATCTGAAAGTCTCCTTACAAAGCTTAAACTTTCAAACAACAAAGAGGAAAGAACAGATATAAACAGCCTCTGGGGAACTTCTGAATATACAGGAATTACAAGATATATCTCCTTTGAACCCACCTACTTTCTATCTGAGAACTTCTTTATTTCCGGAGGAGCAAGCTACAGGTACATGAAGTCCAATGATACGTATTCCGGGAAAAACAGCTCATACATAAAATCTCTCTTCGTTCAAGCCCACTCAGACTATTACGGCATACACCTAACTGGTGCAGGAAGAGTTGACAAGCACAAAACATCTGGAAGCAAATTCACTTACAAGTTCTCTGTTGCATATCCCATTGAAAAAACCAGAACCACTCTTAAGGGACAATATGGAACAGGTTTCAAATCACCTTCACTTTACCAGCTTTACAGTGCTTTTGGAAACCGAGACCTTAAACCAGAAAAGAGCGAAGGCTGGATTTTAGGAATAAACCAGAATTTCCCCGTTATGAAAGGAAGCATTGAACTTAACTACTTTAAAAACCGTGTCTGGAACATGATAGATTGGAACCCATCAACTATGAAGTATAAGAACTTTGGCAAAGTGATAACCGAAGGAGCTGAAATTAAACTCTCAGTAAATCCTTTCAAATGGCTTAAAGTTTTTGGAACGTACACACACCTGAGAGCAAAGGAGCTTAACACAACAGGAAATTGGGAAAAACTCCAGAGAAGACCAAAAATAAGCTATACAGCAGGACTTGATGCATCCTTCAAGAACCTCTCAATTTCCCTCTGGGCAGACCACTACAGCAGAAGGAGAGATACATATTACGACCCTTCAACCTGGACAACAAAGGAAACCAGCTTATCGCCATTTACAACGCTTAACTGTTACGCTTCATACAAAGTTAGCAAAAGGGTGAAAGTTTACTTAAAAGGCTTTAACCTTAATAATAAGGATTATGAACTTGCCTATGGATACAACACGATGGGAAGGGCAATATTCACTGGAATAAACATCTCCTTAAGGTAGGGTTTCCCCCTACCTTAAGATACCTCTTTCAACAAGCTCTTTGTATGAACTGTAAAACTCTTTTACCTTTCCCATAGAGAAGACAGCCTGAGCAGGTGAGTAACCTGATAGAATATAGCCAAGAATAATAAGACCTTTTTTCTCAACCCTCTCAACGTTTTCCAAAGAAACTTTCTTAAATCTAAAATCAAGGTTACCAATTTCCTCAAGCTTCGTTGCACAGTTTAGAATTGCCTCTTTAAAGCTTTCCATATTGAACATCGATTCTGGAGTTTCATAATCATTTTCAAAATCCAAAGTTGAAAATTTATAAACCAAAGATATGAGGGTTGATTCCACAAAATCCTGGACTTTAACCTTTTTATTGTAAAAATTGCAAATTAGCAACCTTGTATCATCAAGACTTGACTTTAGGTGAACGAGATTACCCCCATTGAAAGCCATAGAAACAGCACCTGTTTCGGAAGAAAATTTAACTGTAACGCTCATTTTAGTTGAAAAGATTAAATCCAAGAGGTCAAAAAATTCCTGTTTATCTGTTAATTTCCCCTTTAAAATCATCATAACTCCCTTTTGTAGAATTATACCAATTGCGCTTGACAAGTGGTTATGGCAATCTTATATTATGAGCGTCGCATGGGCCGCTAGCTCAGTTGGTAGAGCAACGGACTTTTAATCCGTAGGTCCCAG
>CAZJFY010000063.1:0-5554 GCA_964545225.1 uncultured bacterium
TGAGATTCCTTATATCTGGCTGGGTTCAAAGGGTTTTTGGTTCTTTTTTCCCTTATGGGACGCTTTCAGTAAACGTTTTGGGAAGCTTGCTTATCGGTTTTTTAGTTATGCTGTTTGAAGATATGATTTCTCCAGAGTGGAAAGCGCTTGCAGTTACAGGACTTCTTGGCGCTTTAACAACGTTTTCAACGTTCAGCTATGAGACTGCTGTTATGCTTCAGGAAGGAGTTTTCTTAAAAGCTTTGTTTAACGTTGCCTTAAACGTTATCCTGTGCCTTCTTGCAACTCTCTTCGGAATTTCTCTTTATGTAAAAGTTTTCAGGATTTAAGGTGGGAAAGGAAAGGCTTGATAAACTTCTTGTTGAAAAGGGACTTGTGAAGAGCAGGGAGAGGGCAAAGGCTTTAATCATGGCTGGCAAAGTTTTAGTTAATGGAAGGGTTATTGACAAAGCCGGTTCGATGGTCCCTTCTGAAAGCAAGATTGAGATAAAAGGGGAGAGTATGCCTTACGTTTCAAGGGGAGGGTTAAAGCTTGAAACTGCAATAAAGAGATTTGGTCTTGATGTGAGGGGATTTGTGTGTCTTGATATAGGAGCTTCAACGGGAGGTTTTACAGATTGCCTTTTAAAGCACGGTGCATCAAAAGTTTATGCGGTTGACGTTGGCAGGGGCCAACTTGATTGGAGTTTAAGGCAGGATGAAAGGGTTGTAAGCATTGAAAAATTCAATGCAAGGTATTTGACTGAAAAAGAGATTCCCGAAAAGGTTGACTTAATAACCATTGATGTTTCATTTATCTCTTTAAAGAAGATCCTCCCTGTTGCCAAAAAGTTTTTGAAACCGAAAGGGAAAATCGTTGCTCTCATTAAACCTCAGTTTGAGCTTTCAAAGAAGGAAGTTGATAGGTGGAAGGGTGTAATAAAGGATCCTGAACTTCATAAAAAGGCTATAGAAAGTGTTCTTGACTTTTCAAGGGAAATTGGGCTTTTCCCTGAGAAATTAACCTTATCTGAGCCAAGGGGTCCAAAGGGAAATAGGGAATTTCTCGTTCTTCTTTCTCAAAATCCTGAAGATGATAAGGTTTCTTCCGATAATATAATAGAGCTGGTTTCTCCCTGAATTTGAAAATTTGAAAGGATTACGGGATATGGGATTGTATGATTTGTTAAAACTCTATGGTTTTGAGGAGAGCGACCTTTAAGTCAAGCAATCTACGGACAATTTACGCTCAAGGTTTTGCTTTTGGTGAGCCAAAGATTATTGATGGAGCTGACGTTTGAATCTTGATGATGTGAGAAAGGCAAAACTTGAGGTAGGTTCTCATGTTGCCGAGAGAATTGAACAGTTCAGGACCTTAGGAAGGGAAGGTGAAGTAAGGTTTGACTTTAACCCTTTTGAACCTTTTGTCTTTGAGGCTTCAATATTTACTGAGCTGATGTTCTGCCTTTCAACGGCAAACTCCTCAGCGAAGTTGGGTTTAAGAATTCAAAGCAGTTTAGATGAAGGAGCATTTAAAAACCTTAGTGAACAGGAATTAAGAGAAAGATTAAAACAAATGGGACACAGGTTCTATCCCCAAAGAGCTAAATACATGGTTCTTGCAAGGAAAAATTTTAATGAAGTTATGGAGATATTAGGTTCTTCTGATGGTACTAAATCAAAAAGAGAAAAGCTTGTGAACCTCATAAAAGGTTTTGGATTAAAGGAAGCAAGCCATTTCCTTAGAAACATTGGTTATATGGATGTTGCAATTGTTGATAGGCATATTTCAAGGTATCTGTTTGAGAAAGGATTGGTTAGGAAGAGGAAAACCATAACGAGAAGGGTTTACCTTGAGTGCGAACTGGCACTTGAGCAAATATGCAGGGAGTTAGGAATATCTCAGGGGGAACTTGATCTGTACATCTTCTACGTTAAAACAGGGAAAGTTTTAAAGTGATTTAATCTCTTTTAACTTTTCAGGAACAGCCTCAACATGTCCTTTTACTTTGACGTTGTTCCATGCGTGAGCAATTTTCCCGTTTGGATTTATTGAGAAAGTACTTCTTACAACTCCATTAGTTTTAGGGAAAAGATTTGTATAAAATTTGTCTTTAAGGAGGTTGATATGGAGTACCGCTTTAGTGATATTGAGAGTAAGTGGCAGAAAAGGTGGGAAGAGAGGAAGACATTTAAAGCAAGTCCTTCTAATAAGGAAAAATACTACGTTCTTGAGATGTTCCCTTACCCTTCTGGAAGAATTCACATGGGGCATGTAAGAAACTACTCAATAGGCGATGTTATAGCAAGGTACAGGAGAATGGCTGGTTTTAGCGTTCTTCATCCGATTGGATGGGACGCGTTCGGGCTTCCTGCAGAAAATGCAGCAATTAAAAGGGGAGTTCACCCTAAGGATTGGACTGAGGAGAACATCAAGTATATGAGGAGTGAGCTTAAGAAGCTTGGCTTTTCTTACGATTGGGATAGGGAAATTGCAACGTGTGACCCGGATTACTACAGGTGGAACCAGTGGATATTCTTGAAGATGTTTGAAAAGGGGATCGCTTATAGGTCAAAAAGCACGGTTAACTGGTGTCCATCCTGTAAAACAGTACTTGCAAATGAACAGGTTGATGAAGAGGGAAGGTGCTGGAGGTGTGGAACAAAGGTTATTCAGAGGGAGATAGATAGCTGGTTTCTGAAGATTACAGATTATGCTGAGGAGCTTCTTAATGACCTTGAGCTGTTGAAGGGGCATTGGCCTGAAGCTGTCATAACGATGCAGAGGAACTGGATAGGTAAAAGTGTGGGAACGAGGATTAAGTTCAAGGTAGCTGACAGCGAAGAGTATATAGAGATTTTTACAACAAGACCTGATACGCTCTTTGGAGTAACGTATATCGTTCTTGCTCCTGAACATCCTCTCACCCTTTCGCTTTCGAAAGGTACGGGGGAGGAAGAAAAGGTTAAAAAGTTCGTTGAAAGCATGAAGCTTGTTGAAAAGAGGAAAAGGGAGTCTGAAGAGTTAGAGAAGGAGGGAGTTTTCACGGGAAGGTATGCAATCCATCCACTGACTGGAGAGAGAATCCCCATATATACTGCGAACTTTGTTCTCATGGAATATGGAACCGGAGCAGTTATGGCAGTTCCTGCCCATGACCAGAGGGATTTTGAATTTGCAAAGAAATACCACCTTCCAATTAAGGTTGTAATTGTTCCGGAAGGGGAAGAGTTAACTGAGCTTGAAGAGGCTTATACCAGACCGGGAATTCTTGTTAATTCTGGTGAGTTTACCGGGATGGAGAGTGAAAGAGCAAAGGAAGCTATTACTGATAAAATTGAATCGCTTGGCTTAGGAGGAAGGGAAGTTCAGTATAGATTGAGGGATTGGAACATATCAAGGCAGAGGTACTGGGGAACTCCAATTCCTGTTATTTACTGCGAAAATTGCGGAATTGTTCCGGTTCCTTACGATCAGCTTCCTGTTTTACTTCCGGAAAAAGTTTCTCTTGAAGGCAAAGGCGGTTCACCACTTTCAAAGGTGGAAGAATTTGTTAATACAACCTGTCCAAGGTGTGGAAAACCTGCAAGAAGGGATACCGATACCATGGACACGTTTTTTGATTCTTCATGGTACTTTTTAAGATACTGTTCTCCCAGGGATGAGGAGCTCCCCTTTAATCCTGAAGAGGCAGCTTACTGGATGGTTGTTGACCAGTACATTGGCGGCATTGAACATGCAGTTCTCCATCTTCTGTATTCCCGCTTCTTTACGAAGGTTTTAAGGGACATAGGACTCTTTAGAGCCGAAAAAAACCATAAACAGTATGAGTTTTTCAAAAGGGGAGAACCCTTTTATAACCTATTAACTCAAGGAATGGTGTGTAAAAGGTGGATAAGCGTTAAGAGGCTTCTTGACAGTTTGGGGCTTTCCGAAGAGGATGAAGTATCTGCGTTGGTGAAAAAGCTGACAGGTAAGGATTCAGTCATTAAGGGTTCACTGAAGAGCTTGATGGAGGAAAATCACATATCTATAGGTGATAACGCAAGTTTACTGCTCAACCTTAATGAGATTAAACCTTTAATAGGGGATGTTGATGGCTTGTTATCGGAGCTCGAGTTGAAGTTTGGAGAGCTTTCGAAGATGAGCAAATCCAAGCTTAACACCGTTGACCCGGATGATATGATTAAAAAGTACGGGGCAGATGCTACAAGGCTTTACATCCTATTTGCAGCTCCTCCTGAAAGTGAGTTTGAGTGGAAAACAGAAGGCATTGAGGGAGCTTTCAGGTTTTTGAAGAGGTTCTTTTCCCTTGTGGTGGATAACCTTGAGCTTTTCAGGAAAGATTTTGAAGGAGAACCATCATCAAAGGGGAAGGACTTAAGGAGAAAAGTTTATCAATCTATTCAAAAGGTTACTCAGGAACTTGGTGGAAGGTTCAAGTTCAATACAGCCATAGCTTCTATAATGGAGCTATTAAACACTGTTTCAAAGTTTAAAGAAGAAACGGAAGGGGATAAAGTTATTATAAGAGAAGCTTTAGAGAAGATGATACTGCTTCTTTCCCCCTTTGCTCCTCATATTTGTGAGGAACTCTGGGAACTTACGGGACATGGCACCTTAATTTCAGATGAGAGGTGGCCATCTGTTGAAAAAGCAGCTCTTGAAGTTGAGGAGATAGAGATTCCTGTTCAGGTAAATGGGAAAGTAAGAGGAAGAGTTGTCGTGCCTCTTAATGCGGAAGAGAACGAGGTTAAGGAGATTGCTCTTTCAAATGAAAAGGTAAAGAGATATATTCAAGGTAAAGAGATTGTAAAGTTTATCTACGTAAAAGGGAGGTTGGTGAACATTGTGGTTAAGTAGAAGTTTTCTCCTGATCTTCATCTTTACTCTTTTATCATGCGTTTCAAGTTCATATATGGGGAAACCGCAAAAGGTCAGCCACGTTTACATTGAGCCCGTTACAAATAGAACGAAAGAGGAACTTGTTGATATCATCTTCTCAAGAGCTGCAAACAACGCATTTTACACGGATTCAAGGTTTTCCGTTGATAGAAAGCCTATACCAAACGTAACGCTCCTTGTAAAACCTTCTGTGGATAGCATATCTACTTATGCAGTTGGATTTAACAGGGAGGATATTGCTGTTGAGTACAGAATGGAGATAACTGCCACCGTAAAGCTTGTGAAGTACGGTTTTAAGAAGCCTTTTAAAGTTTTTACGATTAGAAGGTACGATTTTTACGATGCTAAGGGTTCACCTGAAGATGTTGAAGCTAAAAAGAAAGAGTGTATAGAGAGAATAGCTGTTCAGATATTCAGAGAAGTGGGTGAAAGATTGCTCCATGGCAGTTGAGGAAGTTGAAAGGTTTGAGGATGAGAGGTATCTTCTATTAAAAGTTATCCTTTGCGGTGAAGTTTACGTATTCCTGAGGGATAAAAAACAAAATACAGAATTCCTGTGTCTTGAGGAAAGAGAAATAGATCTTTCAGCTTTCTGGAAGAAGCATAAAATGGATAGAAATTACTGCCTTCCCTGTGAGCTTATGCTTCAATTTGAGAAAAAAGCCGTTA
>CAZJFY010000064.1:0-5462 GCA_964545225.1 uncultured bacterium
GAGTTCCTTCAACAGGAACTTCATAGGAGTTAAAGTAAGCTGCGTCATCTGTGTCAGGGTTGTATCTGAAAACCTCAATAGTTACAGTTTCCATTATTCCTCCTAATATTTCCTCTTCTCAGGTGGGTACTTTGTAATTGTTACAGGTTTCCAGCTGTGTTTTAGCTCTCCGTTTTCAAGTTTAACAACTGAATGTTTCAAGTAATTTTCATCATCCCTTTCGGGGTAATCTGTTCTTGCGTGCGCACCTCTTGATTCTCTTCTCTCAAGGGCTGAAAGCGCTATCGGCTCTGCAAGGTCAAGAATGTTGAAGAATTCAAGGAGGCTTACAAGGTTCGTGTTAAATCTTTTTGCAGAATCCTCAAGTCTAACGTGCTCTGCTCTCTCTTTTATTTCCCTGATCTTTTCAATGGCTTCCTTTAGTGATGATTCATCCTTGAAGACTCCTACGTTTTTCAGCATTATGTTTCCAAGTTCATCTCTGAGGTTTGAGAGCTTTTCTTTTCCATCCCTGCTTAAAAGCTCTAAAATCCTTTTTTCTTCATCAACTTCTATAGATTTTGGAGGGTTCACTTCCGGGGCATCCTCTGCATAATCAACTGCCTGAAGGGCTGTTAACTTTCCAAATACAAGAATATCAAGGAGCGAGTTTCCTCCAAGCCTGTTTGCTCCATGAACAGATATGCAGGCGGTTTCTCCAGCTGCATAAAGTCCCTTTATCATCGTTTCACCAAGCTTGTTTGTATCTATTCCTCCCATTGAATAGTGGGCAGTTGGAGCTATCTTCAAAGGTTCTTTAACAGGGTCAACCCCTTCATAAATCATTGCGTGTTCCCTTGTTTGGGGAAGCCTTTCATTTATCTTTTTCTCTCCAAGATGTCTTAAATCAAGGCATATATAATCCCCTTTCTCTCCGCAACCTCTTCCTTCCCTTATTTCAGTTTCAATTGCTCTTGCGACGATATCTCTCGGAGCAAGTTCCATTCTTTCTGGAGCATACCTTTTCATAAACCTTTCACCATCCTTATTGATAAGGTATCCACCTTCCCCTCTTGCTCCTTCGGTAACTAAGATTCCTGTCTTATAAAGCCCAGTTGGATGGAATTGGATGAATTCCATGTCTTTTAACGGTATTCCTGCTCTCAGAGCTGCTGCTGTTCCGTCTCCAGTGTTGCCAAGGGCATTTGAACTCCTGCTCCAGTATACCCTCGCGTGTCCTCCTGTTGCAAGGATGACTGACTTTGCTTTTATGAGGTGAACCCCTCCGTTTCTTATATCCCATGCAGTTAATCCTTCAATCCTTTCTCCATTGTGAACTAAGGAAAGCAAAAACCACTCATTTAAGAACTTTACTCCCTGTTTTAGGCACTGCTCATAAAGAGTTTGAAGTATGTAGAAACCGGTTTTGTCGGCAGCATAGCAAGTCCTTGGGAATGACGCACCACCAAAAGGCCTCTGAGCTATTTTTCCATTTTCCCTTCTTGAGAAAGGGACTCCTCTATGGGCTATGTCATAAATGACAGCGTAAGCCGACCTGCACATTAGCTCAACAGCATCTTGATCTGCAAGGAAATCTGAGCCTCTTACTGTATCGTACGTGTGAACTTCGGGGGAGTCTCCAGCAACATCTGTCAAGACAGCGTTAATGCCCCCTTCTGCTGCGCCTGTATGTGAACGTGTTGGATAAACTTTGGTTATAACTGCCACGTCAAGGATTGTGTTTTCTGCAGCCCAAAGAGCTGCGTAAAGCCCTGCACCTCCACCGCCAACAATTACTATGTCAAAGTTGAGCATGTCTCCTCCAGGTAGGAAAGTGAAACATCATTTTAACATAGCACGTAACCTTGATTAAATAGGAATCATTTTCAGAAAAAGCCCCTCAGATGAGGGGCTTTATGGAAGGGATTAGATTAGTGATGTGGCTGGTACGATGTTTCTCTTCAATCCAAGTCTATCAGATTCTATACCAAGAGCTATTCCAACGAGTTGTGGAAGGTGAAGGACAGGTATCTGAAAGTTTTCACCTATTGATTTAACTGCTGTTTTCTGGTTTGCATCAAGGTTAACGTGGCAGAGAGGACATGGAGTAACTATGCAATCTGCTGAGTGTTCGTGAGCGTCTTTCAGGTTCATTCCTGTAAGCTTCATGGACATATTAGGTGCTGGCCAGTAAGCGTGAAAGCCGCAACACTGAATTTTCCTGGGACCATCTACAGGTTGACCTCCCAAAGCTGTAATAATTCTTTCAAGGGATTGAGGATTCTCCGGGTCTTCATACCCTATTATCTTTCTTGGCCTCAGTGTATGACATCCATAGTAGGGATAAACTCTTAATCCATTAAGCGGATTTACTGTTCTTTCCCTTAAGCCTTCTTCTCCAAGTTCGTCAAGGAGAACCCAGTGAAAGAGTTTAATGTCCGCTGTTCCTTTGTATTCAAGCCCTGCTTCGGCAAGAATTCTGTTAACCTTTTCCCTCATGTAGTCGTCGTTGTCAAGATGGTACTTCGCGCTCCTGAGTACGAGGAGACACGTGCTGCAGATTGTGACAATGTCCCTTCCTTCCCTTTCAGCTAAAGCTATGTTCCTTGCGTTTACTGCAACGTCCATTACATCCTTTATCTCTTCAAGTACTCCTGCTCCGCAGCAGCTGAAGGATTTAAGTTCCTTTATATCCAGATTCAGTTTTTCAATTACTGCCATTGTTGATTCGTAAAGTTCCTTTGTAACCCCCTTTGCTGCACATCCTGGAAACAATGCATAACCTGCCATTACCTCACCTCCAATGAAGCTTTCATTATCTTGACAAGACTTTCATGTTCTTTGATTGGTTTCTGTATTGGTGAATGGATTTTGCCTTTAAGGATAAGCTTAATTCCAAGAGGAAGTTGTTCAAATACCGCCTTTATACCTTTTGCTCTAATTGGCAACATTACTTCATTTAAGAGACCTGAGTCCATGAGAGATTTATAGAAGGCATATACGTGTCTTGCTCCCGGATTGTTCCTTAAACCAACTGTCATGGACATTCCTCTGAGCTTCATAACTCCTGTAACCGGCGAAACCCCTTTTGGGCATACATCAGCGCACCTCTCACACCTTACACAGTTCCACATATCATAGGCGTATCCGAACTTTGAACGGTCTTCCTTGAGTGCATCTCTTGGATCTGCTGCAAATCTAAAGAGCTTTCCAAGCTCAAAAGGACCTGCATAGTTCTCGTCCACGGTGGCTGCTGTGCAGACTGAATAGCACGCTGTACACAGAATGCAATCTGTGAAACTGTCAAATTCGTGGAGCTGCTCAGGGGAAACCCTTGACTCCTCATCTGGACTTTCTGGAACAACGTTTTTGTCAGGTATGAGATATGGCTCCAGCTTCTTCATCTTTTCTATTGCAGGATTCCAGTCAACTATTAAGTCCTTTATAACAGGTTGATTTTCTATCGGTTCTATCCTTAGAACATCTGTGTTAAACCTTTGAACTTCGTTTAAAACCTGAGTTTTACATGCAAGCTTTGGATGTCCGTTAACCCTTACAGCACAGGAACCGCATATGGCGCTTCTGCAGTAAGCTCTGAAGGAAAGCGTTGGGTCAAGGTTGTCCTTCACGATGAATAGAGCTTCAAGTAGAGTCATTCCTTTTACTGCATCGATTGTAAATTCCTGAAAATAACCATCCTTATCCTTTTCCGGGTTGAATCTGTATATTTTTAAAGTGACTTTCTTTGATTCCATCCTATCCTCCCTTGCTTAGTACTTCCTCTCCTCTGGCTGGTATTTTGTTATCTTCACGTCGCTATAGGAAAGCTTAAGTTCTCCGTTTTCCTTCCTTACAATTGTGTGTTTAAGGAAGTTTTCATCATCCCTTTTAGGATAGTCAGTTCTGTAGTGTGCTCCTCTACTCTCTTTCCTTTCCAAAGCTCCAAGGGCTATTACTTCTGATATTTCAAGGAGATTTAAAAATTCAAGTGTTTGTTGAAGGTTTGTATTGAAAGTCTTTGAAGTATCACTTACTTTCAAGTTCTTGGCTCTTTCTTTAATTTCCCTTACTTTCTCAAGAGCTTCCCTGATACCAGACTCCTCTCTAAAGATGCCAACTCCCTTTGTCATTGTCTCGCTCAGTTCATTCCTTAAGTTCGCTAATGTTTCTTTGCCGCTTCCGTTGTAAAGTGCATTTAACCTTTCAATCTGCTCCTTCTCTGGAGAATCGGAGATCTCAGCAAAGTCCACAGATGCAGCATATTCGGCTGCATGTTCTCCCGATATCTTTCCAAACACAACAATTTCAAGGAGTGAATTTCCTCCAAGTCTGTTTGCTCCATGAACTGATACGCAGGAACATTCTCCAGCAGCATAAAGCCCGTCTATTTCTGTTTTTCCGTTTATGTCAACATCTATTCCGCCCATTGAGTAGTGAGCAGTTGGCCTTACAGGTATGGGCTCATCTATTGGATCAACATCCTCAAAGTCAATTGCAAGCTCCCTTATCTGGGGAAGCCTTTCAAGAATTTTTTTCCTTCCAAGATGTCTTAAATCAAGGTAAACAAACTGATTGCCTTCGCTGTCTGTAATCCCTCTACCCTCTTTGATTTCAGTTTCAATTGCTCTTGCTACCATATCTCTTGGGGCAAGTTCCATCTTTTCAGGTGCATACTTTTTCATGAACCTCTCACCTTCGCTGTTTATAAGGTACCCACCTTCCCCTCTTGCTCCTTCAGTAACTAAAATTCCTGTTCTTCTTAATCCGGTTGGGTGAAATTGAACAAATTCCATGTCCTTTAGCGGAATTCCTGCCCTTAAAACCATTGCTGGGCCATCACCAGTGTTCCCTATGGCGTTTGACGTTCTGCTCCAGTAAATTCTTCCGTGTCCACCTGTTGCAAGGATTACAGCTTTCGCCCTTAAAGTGTCCAATTTGCCTGTTTTAAGGTCAACAGCAACAATGCCTGAAACCCTTTGCCCGTTGTGAATTATTGAGAGGGCAAACCATTCGTCAAGAAACGTTACCTTGTTCCTGAGACATTGTTCGTAAAGAGTCTGAAGCATAACGTGACCGGTTTTGTCGGCAGCATAGCAAGTTCTGGGGAATGATGCACCGCCAAAAGGTCTTTGTGCTATTTTCCCGTTTTCAAGCCTTGAAAATGGGAGTCCCATGTGTTCCATTTCTCTTATGATTTTTGGGGCAGTTTCACACATTAGCTCAACAGCATCCTGATCTGCAAGGAAATCTGAGCCTTTAACGGTGTCGTACGTGTGTCTTTCAACGGAATCGTCGGCAACATTTGAAAGAGCTGCGTTTATTCCGCCTTGAGCTGCTCCAGTGTGAGAGCGTGTTGGGAAAACTTTTGAGACCACGGCAACCTTAAGGTCTTTCTTTTTGCTTGTTACAAGTGCTGCGTAGAGTCCTGCTCCTCCTGCCCCAACAATGACTATGTCGTATTCCTGCATGCTACAACCTCCCTA
>CAZJFY010000065.1:0-5445 GCA_964545225.1 uncultured bacterium
ATTTTCCTTGATGACCCAACGATATTTCCAGATTTCATGAATTCCCTTTCTCCTTTGAAGTCGCTAACCAATCCACCCGCTTCCTCTATAAGGAGAACACCAGCAGCAATGTCCCAGGGGTGGAGGTGCATTTCCCAGAATCCATCAAAAACTCCCTTTGCAGTAAATGCAAGGTCAAGAGCAGCAGAACCACACCGCCTTATCCCTGCCACCTCATTGAAGATTTCCTTAAAACAGGCTAAGTACCTTTCCAGAAGTTCCTTTCCTCTAAATGGAAAACCTGTTGCTATAAGGGCATTACTAAAGCTCCTATTGCTTACCTTAATTCTTTTTCCATTGCAGTACGCTCCTTCCCCCCTTTCAGCTGTAAAAACTTCTTTTAAGAGAGGAGCGTTTATAACAGCTGCTACCATTTCTCCTTTGTGCTCAATTCCGATTGAAATGCAGAAGAGAGGAAGACCGTGTATAAAGTTCTTTGTTCCATCTAAAGGGTCTATGTACCACTTCCAGCTGTCTCCTGAGTGAAGCCCGCTTTCTTCCGCAACTATTGAGTGGTCGGGGAATTCTTTCTTAATTATTTCTATTATTGCTTCTTCCGATGTTCTATCTGCTTTGGTAACGTAATCGTTTTTTGCTTTCAATTCTACTTCCAGCGAATTTAATTTTCCAAAGTAATCTTTTAATATGTTTGCTGCTTTTTCCGAAGCTTTAATTGCCGTTTCAAGAATTTTACTCATGCAGTTCTCCCTTTGATGGTGAGAAGGTGATGGAGATTAAATTCCCGTTTTCAAGGAGGTATTCAACCTTAAATGTGTGATGCAGTGAAGTGTATTTTGCTTCTTTTGAGGAGAGTATGCTTTGGGTGAAGAATATAGCCTCATCCCACAATTCCATATCGGAGAACCTTAAGGAGAGATCAAACCCTTTTACGGTTAGCGTTCTTTCAATGGCTTCTAAAAGTTCTTCTGAAAGCATCTATCCTCCGGTATTCTATTTTACAAAAGTTTTGAAAGATTAGGATTTTCATAGTGAGAACACAAACACGTTTTAGTAAAATAGCACTTCACTTTAAAGTCCTGGAGGGAACGTGAGGATTTTCATTCCTCTATTATCCTTTTTGCTGTTTTTCATAGGTGTTCATGCTGAGACGATATTGATTAACGGTATTCCAGTTAAGAATCTGTACGTTGATAGCGAAGGGAGACTTTATCTTACGCCCGGTCCTGGGAGAAAACCAGTGAAAATAGAGGTTCTTCCTAAGAGGGGAACTGCAGTTATCTCCAAATCTAAAAAGCTAAAAGTTGAAGGGACAGCTTATATACATTATGACCTTGACCTTAAAGGTGAGGAGCACAGGAACGGCTTTAAGTTAACGAGAAACTACATTGGAATCAGGGGATACTTTAATGATAAGGATTTCTTCAGAACGACTATCGATATAAAGCAGGAAAAGGATTCAGGTGGGAACATGGATGGTTCTTACGTGGCAAGGCTCAAGTATGCTTACGTCTATCTTGGAGATATTCTTCCTTATACAGGCGTTGAACTTGGCCTTTCCCATAGACCCTGGATTGATTGGGAAGAACATCATGGATGGCTTCATAGAGACCTTGAAGAGACTTTAATTGAAAACCATAGTGGGGCAGGTTTAATAAACTCTGCAGATTTGGGGATTAACTTTAAAGGTAAGTACAGTATAGCTTCTTGGGAATTTGGGATTTTTAACGGCGAAGGCTACCACGCAGAGGAGAACAGTGAGCATTTTGGAAAGTCCCTGGAAGGAAGGTTTTCAATCCGACTTATGGATGGGTTTATACTATCCGGGCATACAGTTCACGCTTTTGACCTGAAAGGTAAGAACATGGATAGGCACATTTATCAGGTTCATGCTGTATACAACAATCCGTATTTGTTAATTGCTGCTCAATACATCCGGGACAGGGATAACTATTACAGTGGTAGTGATGTAGACCAGAAAGGTTACTCAGTAAATGGAGATTTAAAGCTTAAAGCTTTTACAGGAGTACCTTTGGGAATTCTTGCAAGGTATGATTATTGGGATCCAGATGATTCCATTTCGGATAATGAAAGGAGGCATTTCGTTCTTGGAGCTTTTTATAACTACGGAAATCATTTAAGGTTTACAATTGCTAATGATAGATTGGTTGATAAGTCTGGTGATGATTCAAGTACATTTATGGCAGTAACTCAGGTAAAGTGGTAAATTATTCTAAAACGGTGGAGGGTTGTCAGTTATGGTTAAAAGGAAAGTTAAGTTTACCGTCGCTTTACTTGCACTGTCCTTCTTCTTTTCAGGATGTTTAGGTGGTGGTAAGAGCAAGACTGAAAAGGCTGAGAGGGCGAAGGTTTCAATAAATGGTGCTGGAGCTACTTTCCCGTATCCAGTTTACGTTAATTGGGCTAAAAAGTATAGGGAAGCAACTGGAATAAGGGTTAACTATCAGGGAATAGGTTCTGGTGGTGGAATAAAGCAGGTTACAGATAGAGTAGTTGACTTTGGAGGGACTGACAAAATCCTCTCGCCAGAGGAGCTTAGCAAGAGGAAGCTTTATCAGTTTCCCGCTCTTATTGGCTCGATAGTTGTCGTTTACAATCTTGATGGCGTTGGGGATAGAGAACTTAAGCTTTCAAACAAGGTAGTTTGCGATCTATTTATGGGGAAAATAAAGTTCTGGGATGATCCTGAAATAAGAGCAGATAATCCGGAATTGAAGTTACCTCACAAAGGTGTAACGGTCGTTCACAGAGCAGAAGGTTCCGGAACAACGTGGAACTTTACCTACTGGCTTTCATCAATATGTTCTGAGTGGAAAGACAAGGTTGGCTTTGGAAAAGCTGTGCAGTGGCCTACAGGTATAGGGGCAAAGGGGAATGCAGGAGTTACAAATTACGTTAGACAGACTCCAGGCTCTGTGGGTTATGTTGAATATGCCTATAAAGTTCAGAACAAACTCAGTTCTGCTGTTTTAAAAACAAAGAGCGGTAAGTGGGTTGAACCAGGTGAGGAGACCTTTAAGGAAGCAGCTTCTAAAGCCAGGTGGTCAAAATCTAACCACTTTTACCTTGAAGGAAACCTTATACTTCAGGATGGGGATAGAAGCTGGCCTTTAACCGCAGCTACAATGATTCTTCTCCCCTCGGATAGGAAGGAGAGAAACAGGTTAGTTATTGATTTCTTTGATTGGTCATTCAAGAACGGAGATGGCATCGCTGTAAGCCTTGGCTATGTGCCGTTGCCTGAAAAAGTTAAGGAAGAGATAAGGAGTTACTGGAAGGATATTGTTTTAAAGTAAATTGAGGAGTTATCCTGCTTCCATTTCCTCATTTACTTCCTTTATTAGTTCCTCAGCCCATTTCCGGATTTGCTCCTCCCTCTTTTCCCTGTCTTCCGATTCATCAACTTTCAGGGCTGGCATAACAATTTCTGCTCCGCATCTAATCAGGTCATCCTCTATTATGTCAACTGCTTTGCAGAAGTAATCCGGATATCCCTGTTTATCTCCGGGTCCAAATGCTGCAGCAAGCTTGCCGGCAAGGTTAAGCTTTTGAAGTTCAGGTTCAAATGTTTTCATGTTCTCCTGGAGTTCTCCAAGTCCCCACGTTGAAGAGCCTATAAGGATAAGGTCATAGTTTAAAAGCTCCTCAGGGTCTTCAATCTCAGTAACGTCTTTTATCTTTACGTTAAAGTTTTTGCTCCTCAGAACATCCGCAATTATCTCTGATATCCATTCGGTTTCTCCTGAATTGCTTCCATATACAATGATTGCTTTGACCATTTTCCCTCCATGCATTTAACTAATTTTAAGATAGTTCCCTACTACTCCCAATGCAAAATTTAATTCATGATTTCACTGTTTCTGAAGCTAAGTGCCTCGATGATGTGTTTTGATTCAATGTTTTCTGAGCCATCAATATCTGCTATTGTTCTTGAAAGCTTAAGTATCCTGTTAAAAGTTCTTGCAGATAAAGAGTAAATTTTTGCTGCCTTGTTCAGAATCTCCTCAGCATTTCCGGTGAGATTACAGAATTTCACTATTTCCTTTCTTCCCATTTGACTGTTAAACTTAACTTTTCTGTAGTTTTTGAACCTCCTTTTCTGTATTTCGTGAGCTTTCATTACCCGCTCTCTAATATCCTTTGAACTTTCCCCTTTACTTTTTGAAAGTTCTTCCGGTTTG
Organism: uncultured bacterium; assembly: GCA_964545225.1. Lineage (GTDB taxonomy): Bacteria > Aquificota > Aquificia > Desulfurobacteriales > Desulfurobacteriaceae > CAZJFY01. Next base: position 4,200 of record CAZJFY010000065.1, read on the forward strand.
ACTGCAGGAACCGGAATTACTATATCTATCCTGTCAATTAAGGGGCCAGATATTTTTGACCTGTACTTTCTTATCTGAGATGGTGAGCATGTACATCCGTGAACGTTATCCTCAAAGCCGTAGAAACCGCATGGACAAGGGTTCATTGCAGCTATAAGGGAGAATTTTGCAGGGAAAGTAAAAGACCCCGATGCACGTGATATTGTTACAAATCCGTCTTCAAGGGGCTGTCTTAAAGCTTCAAGGGTCGTTCTTTTAAACTCTGGAAGTTCATCAAGGAATAACACTCCATTGTGCGCAAGGCTGACTTCTCCGGGTTTAACGGAACTTCCTCCTCCAATTAGTGCTACATCTGATGTTGTATGGTGCGGGGATCTGAAGACTCTATGTTTTACTATGTTTCCATCTAAAAATCCTGCTGCACTGTATATCATAGTGGTTTCTATAATCTCCTCTTCACTCATGGGAGGGAGGATTGTTGGTAGTCTTCTTGCAAGCATGGTTTTTCCAGAACCAGGAGGACCTATCATAAGGAGGTTATGGTGCCCTGCGGCTGCTATCTCAAGCGCTCTCTTTGCCTGATATTGGCCGGATATTTCTGACATATCAGCATCAAACTTTTGCTCTTCAAGGTTAATCCTTCTTTCAAAAGGTTCAATTTCAACGTCACCGTTCAAAAATGCAACTGTTTCAACGAGATTTTTAATGGGTATTACCTCTAAGCCTTCTATCAGGGAAGCTTCCTGTGCGTTTTCGAAAGGAATGATTAATCCTTTATATCCCTTTTTCTTTGCAAGGATGGCAGCTGATAGGACGCCCTTTACTTTTCTTAAGTTACCTTCAAGTCCAATTTCCCCGGCTAAAAGGAAGTCTTTTAATTTTCTGCTTGAAACAATATTCAGGCTTTGGAGAATTGATATGCAGATTGGTAAATCATAGATAGTTCCTTCTTTCTTAAGGTCTCCTGGTGCAAGGTTGATTACAATTCTCTTTGAAGGGAAAGAGTAACCTGAGTTTATAATTGCGGACTTTACCCTTTCTCGGCTTTCCTTAACTGCAGAATCTGGAAGTCCAACTATAACAACTGCAGGGAGTCCTCTTGAGGCATCAACCTGAACGGATACTTCTACTGCATTTATACCTAAGAGAGTATAACTTTTAACTTCTGAAACCATAAAGGGATTATATCAGAATGGTCGGGGCGACCCGACTTGAACGGGCGACCTCTGGCCCCCCATGCCAGCGC
>CAZJFY010000066.1:0-5439 GCA_964545225.1 uncultured bacterium
TTCTTTAAGCCTTGAAAGGATAATTAATGCATTAAGAGGAGTTGTTGTTGATATTTCAATGTTCTCAATTTCTTTAAGGATTTCTTCAAATCTGTTGTTGAAGAGGATTTCCTCACGTTCAGCAATTGATGGAGATGTTTCTCTCTCCCTTTTAATTTCATAACTGAAGTTGCTGTTTTCAAAGTTCCCCAGAATTTCTGAAGCTCTTTTTATTATAGGCTCCGGAAGCCCCGCAATTTCTGCAACGTGTATTCCGTAGGATTTTTCTGATGCTCCTGGAAGGACCTTATGGGTAAATATTATCTGCCCGTTTATCTCTTTAACCCCAACATGAAGGTTTTTTATTCCCTTAGTTCTTCCTTCAAGTTCGGTAAGTTCATGATAGTGCGTTGCGAATAGAGTTTTTGCCCCTATTTCCTTTGCTATATATTCAATAACAGCCATTGCAATGCTCATTCCGTCATTCGTGCTTGTTCCTCTTCCAACTTCATCAAGAATGATAAGGCTTCTTTCTGTTGCACTTCTTATGATGTTTGCAGTTTCCACCATTTCCATCATAAAAGTTGAAAGTCCTTTACCAAGACTGTCGGATGCGCCAACCCTTGAGAACACTCTGTCAACAATTCCGATGTTTGCCCTTTCAGCTGGGACGAAGCAACCCATCTGCGCCATGATTGTTATTAAGGCTGTTTGTCTTAAAAAAACCGATTTTCCTCCCATATTTGGCCCTGTTACGATGTAAATGAAACTTTCCCTGTTAAACCTAACATTGTTTGGTATAAAATCCTCTTCAAGGAACTTCTCAAGAACAGGATGTTTCCCTCTTTCTATTTCAAGTGAAAAATCGTCCTCTATTTTTGGCTTTTTGTAGTCCCTTAAATTTGAGATTTCAGCAAACGACAAAAGGAGGTCAATGAGAGCTATATCCTCAGCGGTTTTCTGAATTCTCTCAGCATTTTCCGTTATGAAGTTCCTTAGCTTTACGAAAGCTTCATATTCAATCTTTTCTATCCTTTCCTGTGCTGAAAGAACTCTCTCCTCAAATGATTTAAGTTCTGGTGTTATAAACCTTTCAGCATTAACGAGGGTTTGTTTTCTTATGTAATCATCGGGAACCAAGTGCAGGTTTGGTTTTGAAACTTCAATGTAATATCCAAAAACGTTGTTAAATCCAACTTTAAGACTTCCTATTCCGGTTCTTTCCCTTTCCCTTCTTTCTATCTCTCTTATTATGGTTTCAGCATCCTTTTTCAGTTTTCTCAAATTATCAAGCTCTTCAATTACGCCATCCTTTATAAGTCCTCCTTCCCTTGATGTGAATGGAGGATTTTCAACTAAGACTCTTTCTATTTCACAGTATATGTCGTAAAGGTCATCAAAATTTGAAGCTGTTTTTGAGAGAAGTCTTGATGAGAATGAACCAATCAATTTTTTAAGTTTTGGGAGGTTTTCAATTGAGCGTCTCAGTGAGGCAATATCCTTTGGGCTTGCTATTCCCGATGTAATCTTTGAAAGTATCCTTTCAAGGTCATATATGCTGTTAAGAATTGAAGCAATTTCTTCCTTTAAAAGGTATGAGTTTTTTATCTCTTCAACGGCATCAAGCCTTTCTTCAATTTTTTCCCTGTTAATGAACGGGTGGAGAACTGAGAACCTTAATAGCCTTTTCCCCATACCTGTTTTTGTTCTGTCAAGTACTCCAAAAAGCGTGAAGTCCTTGTTCTTTCCAACAATAGGTTCCACAAGTTCAAGGTTTTTTTGAGTGTAGGGGTCTATGAACATGAAAATGCCGTCAGAGTACCTTTTCGGGAGCTTCAGTTTTGGGGTAAAGCCAATCTGGGTTTCCCTGATAAATTTTCTTAGTGCAGAAAGTGCTTTTAGCTCAGCTTCATTTTCAATATCTGGACTTTTCTCATCATCAGGTTTGAAGTAGAAATCATCCTTTACTTGAATGAACGATTCAGGAACCTGTTCCTTAATGACAAGTTCCAGGTCAACGTCTCTTTCAGGAATTATTACCTCCTTTGGTTTGAACTTTGAAAGGATGGACTTCAAACCTTCCTCATTAGCAGTTGTGAAGTAAAGGTCTCCCGTTGAAAGCTCAACCCAGGAGAGGCTTACTCTATCTTTGAATCGTATTGCGGAGAGTAAAAACCTGTCTTCTGTTTCGTCCTCAAAGAAAGTTCCAGGAGTAATCACCCTTACAACGTCTCTATCAACAACCTTCTTTCCAGGTTTTGGTTCTTCAAGTTGTTCACAAATTGCAACGCTATACCCTTTCTTAACTAATTTTCCAATGTAAGAGTCTGCTGCATGGTGAGGGAAGCCACACATTGGAGCTTTTTCGCCAGACTTCCCAAAAGCTCTTGATGTTAGTGCGATTTCAAGTTCCCTTGATGCTATTTTGGCATCATCATAAAACATTTCGTAAAAATCGCCCATTCTGAACAGGAGTATTGTGTTCTGGAACTTCTCCTTTATCCTGAAGTACTGTTCAAGGGCTGGTGTCAGTTTCCTCTTCACAGGTTGAAACCTCTTCAAATATTCCGTACTCCTCATACAGCCACTTTGAAAGGTCTGCAAGTTTGCACTTTTCAGAGCAAAATGGCTTGAAAGGATTATTTTCCCATTTTGTCTTTTTCCCACAGTTAGGACATGTAACCTCTTTCATTTTCAATCCTTTTGCTGTAATTTTTCTATTATGAAAAATATAGTTTTATTGACAAAAATTGCTATTTTGAGGAGCTTGAAAGACAAAAACTGGAATACTGTCAGGGTTCCAAGAAAGTACTGGAAAATGCTCAGAAGCAGGAAAGATCTTCCTGAAGTCTATAGAAAGCTTTTGATAGGAAAGTTCATAAACAACAGAACACTTCACTACATCAAAAGAAGGTATATAAACCTGCTTACTATTGATGGGGAAGAGTCTCTTGATGAGTACTTTGACCTGCTTTTAAAAGATAGAGAAGCTGAAGTCTACTGGTTCTCTTTTGATAACAGGGTGAGGTTTGACATCGTGAACGATAAGTTCTTTGGTGTTATTGAGGACGATGGTAAAAGAGTTAGTCTTGTGTTTCCAGATTCGCAGGAGTGCGTTAAAAGATGTATTTCAAGGTGGAATGCGAAGTATATTGGAACAATCGGCGAGATTTTGGAATATAATTTTAGTTAGTATTTCCTAACTATGGAGGAAAAATGGTAATTGCGATTCCAGCCTTGAAAACTGAGGTTGAAGGAAGAAAACTCATGAGTCCACACTTTGGAAAAGCCCCAGGTTTTCTCTTCATTGATGATGAATCGGGAAGGGAATGGTTTGTTGAAAATCCGAAAGCACACCTTGAAAGGGGTGGCGGGCGAGCAATGGCAGCCTTGCTTTCAGAGAACGGAGCAAACGTTCTTCTTGTAAAGGAAATAGGTCCTGGAGCCTTTGAAAAGGTTAAACTTGCAGGTGTGGAAATTTACAGCGTTGATGCAAAGTTTGTTGATGAGGCGATTGACAGGTTTAAACTTGGAAAAGCTGAAAAACTTGATGCTCCAAATGAGGAGTAATTTTTAATTGACATTCTCCAAGGACAGATGACTACGGATATATCTTTGAACTAATTGATAAAGCTAAAGCTGTATTCTGGAATGAGTAAGAAGCAGTTTTCAGGAACTAAATAACACGATGAAGCCCGGTCTTTTTAGTACATAAAACCGAACAGCCATAAGGGAATTCTTTTTCCATTGCCAGCTTCTATTCCGTCAACTGCAAGGTAAGCATTTTCTACTTCATTTACCTGCTTGAAACTTTTTCTTCTGCCACCTATTTCAAATGTAAACTTTTCTTCCACAAGGAAGTCTCCTCTGTCAATGTAATTTAGCCTGTGCTGGTAACCAACAGCAGAAACAAAAAAAGTTTCTCTTTCCGTGCCTACTTCTCTTTCCAGGCATAGAGCATTTAACAGATTTGTGTTTGCAAGGTATAGCTTGTCTGGCTTCCTGACTGCTCTGAATCTTTTTGCTTCATGATGGACGTGAATAATAAGGTCAGCTCTTGCAAGATACTCTATGTACCTGTAAAGAGTGGCTTTGGAAATTCCAACTAAGGATGCAATGTTGTTAATTGAAAGTTCCATTGGTTTTGAAACGCAAATTGTGGTTAATAACTTCTTCATCATCTGAGTTTTTTCAGGATTGACGGAGTAGAGAAAAGCAATGTCGGAAGAGATTGCCAGTTCTACGGCTGCTGCAAGTCTTTCGGTAAACTTTTCAGGGTCTTCAAAGAAGAACGGATAAGCCCCGTGAGTTTTATACTCTTCGAAAAGTTCAAGAATTTTTTTTCTTTTCAATTCTTTGAGGATTTCAAAAGCTATTTCATCATGATTGTTTATTATTTCTTCTAATTTGAATGGTGTAAATTTTAAGTTTGTGGAAAGTTCAATAAACTCTCTAAGGGAAAGCACAGGTAACTTAAACATGGAGAATCTTCTTGCGAGGTCAGGATTGTTAAGATAAAGTGCTGAAGAGCCAGAAAAGTAAACTTTCAAATCAAGGAAATCATAGATAGATTTCATGTGAGACTGGAAATCTTTTACTTTATGAATTTCGTCTATAAAAACGTACTTTCCTCCTAAGGATGCGTATTCTTCCATGAAATCAAACAGCGAAATTCCCGAAAATGCTGGATGGTCGCAGGATACAAAAAGTGCTTTTGACGGTGGTAGATTTAGTTCTTTTAAGAGTTGAACCATTAAAGTTGTCTTTCCAACTCCACGACCGCCGTATATGCCTATCAGTTTAGATGGGTTTTCTTTGATTGTGTCATATAGGAATCTTTTATACTCTGGCGTTTTCTGAGAAGTTTTAAGAAGCGTAAGCCTCTTTGCCGTTTCAAGCAGTCTCTCCATTAGTTCAGTCCTTTAAACCAAATTCCGTTATTTTGGTTCAGTACATTAAACTAATACTGATTGTGTCTTTGTCAAGAAGTTGCACGAGTTCAATGGTGGACGCTTTGCCTGTTTTAAACCTCTTAAATAAAGTTAAGCGGATTTTAAAGAGATCAGTTCTTTAATGTCCATGCTGTCCTTTGCAAACACGAATTTAACTCTTTCACAGGGCAGGTAGGGTTTCCTATTTTTGCCTTTCCCCTTAAATTCCACGAGTCCAACCGCAGATAAAATTTTTAAGTCATTGTAAACGTTTTTAAAGTCTCTTCCTGTTTTCTCAGCAAGTTCTTTGATTGATTCGGGATTAAATTCCTGGATTTTTGCAAGAAGCTCCATTCTGCGAGGGGTAAAGATTTTGACTAATTCTTCAATGGAAACAAAAGTTTCGTTAATAATTTGCTTCTTGAGTTCCCTGTTAAAGGCTTTACGAATTAGTTCTCCGAAAGCTCTGTCTGCTTCCTCTTTTGTAAGAAAAATTCTGATTATTTTTTCTTTTCCTTTCATGGTTTCC
>CAZJFY010000067.1:0-5436 GCA_964545225.1 uncultured bacterium
GTAAGAGGTTGAATAGCTCTTTTGATTTCTTGCATTGCCCTTGCTGGCGTCTACATGGTCTTAAAAGCTGAATTTGTTGCAATTATTCAGGTTATAGTCTACGGTGGGGCAATACTTGTTCTTTACCTCTTTGCAATACTCATGCTTGACCTGAAGGAGATGGAAAAAGAAAAATTTAAATTGGGAATGGTAGTAGTTGGAATAATCACTTCCGTTGCAGTTACTGTTTTAACAGCAATTCTCGGTTCAAAAGGAATTTATTCAACCGGAAAGCTATCCGTAGTTGGAGCAAAACCAATTGGAAAAGCAATGTTCTTTAAGTTTCTACTACCATTTGAAGTTGTTTCTGTCCTCCTTTTGGTTGCAACTATAGGAGCTATAGCTATAGGAAGGAGGGAAAACTGATGATTTCACCTGCAAACTTTTACATATTAGCATCCCTTCTCTTAGCAATAGGGTTGCTCGGACTTATCTTTAGAAGAAACCTGATATCCGTTTTCTTCTCACTTGAAATAATCCTTAACAGTGCAAACGTCATTCTCGTTGGATTTTCCCAGAAAATGGGAAATGTCAACGGTCAGGTTTTTGTTTTCTTTATCCTTGCCGTTGCAGCAGCGGAAGCTGCTGTTGGATTAGCAATTGTTGTTTCACTGTTTAGACTAAGGAAAACTATTGACATCGAAGAGTTCAGTAAGCTGAGGTGGTAAATGGGTTTAAGTTTCTGGACAGCGGTTGTTCCCTTTATAGGCTTTTTAGTTAACGGAATTCTTGGTTCAGCATTGAAAGTTGAGAGCGTAAAGAAAAAAGCCGATTACATAGCTATAGTCTGTGTGGGATTCTCATTTCTTGCCTCATTTCTAATGCTTTACAGGACTATCAACCTCGGAGCATTTAAAGAAACGTGGTTTTCATGGTTTACATCTGGAGGGTTGAATCTGAGTTTCGGAGGTTATGTAGATTCATTAACAGCAGTGATGCTCATCGTTGTAACCACTGTTTCCCTTCTTGTCCATATATACTCAATAGGATATATGCACGATGATCCTGGATATGCAAGGTTTTTTGCATACCTAAACCTGTTTACCTTTTCAATGCTGACTCTTGTTTTCTCTCCCAACTTCCTTCAGCTGTTCTTTGGCTGGGAAGCTGTTGGACTTTCTTCCTACCTTCTAATCGGCTTCTGGTATAAAAAGGAAAGTGCAGCAAACGCCGCAATAAAGGCTTTCATAATGAACAGAGTTGGAGATTTTCTCTTTACGCTTGGGATAATAATGGTTTTCTGGACATTTAAGACGCTGAACTTTGATGCAGTTTTCTCGTCAGTAAACTTAATAAAACCTGCAACTCTCTCCATTATAGGACTTCTCCTTTTAGGTGGCGCTGTTGGAAAATCAGCCCAATTTCCATTACACACATGGCTTCCAGACGCGATGGAAGGTCCAACCCCTGTTTCAGCGCTCATCCATGCCGCCACAATGGTTGCAGCAGGTGTTTTCATGGTTGCAAGGTGTGCACCAATTTATGATGGTGGGAATATACTGCACGTCGTTGGAACATTAGGGGTTATAACCGCCTTTGGAGCTGCAACTATTGGACTTACTCAGTTTGACTTCAAGAGAGTTCTTGCATACTCCACGCTTTCTCAGCTTGGATATATGTTTACGGCCTTAGGAGTTGGTGCATACACATTTGCCATGTTCCACCTCTTTACGCATGCATTCTTTAAAGCTCTTCTCTTCCTTGGTTCAGGTAGCGTAATACATGCAACAGGAGAGTATGACATAAGAAGGATGGGAGGACTTGCAAAGTACATGAAAACAACAGCTATAACGTTCATAATAGCATCCCTTGCTCTTGCTGGAATTCCTCCACTTGCAGGGTTTTTCAGCAAGGATGAGATAATGGGTGCTTGTTTTGCCAACGGACATACCATATTCTGGTTATTGCTTGTAGCTGGAGCTTTTCTTACTGCACTTTACATGGGAAGACTTGTGTTCCTTGTCTTCTTTGGTGAAGAAAGGTTTTCAGATGATGTTAGAAAACACCTTCATGAGAGCCCAAAAGTGATAACAGTTCCCCTTACAATCCTTGCAGTTCTCTCTGTTGTTGCCGGATTCCTTTCAGGATGGTTTGAGGAATTCTTGGGAAAGTCTATTCCAAACCACGTTCATGAGATTTCCCACGGAACGGAAATTGCCCTGATAGCGCTTTCTGTAATTGTTGCCCTTTCTGGAATATTGATTTCAGCAGTTATCTACTACTGGAAGCGCATAAATCCTGAATCAATAACTTCAAAGCTTGGAGTTATTTACAGGACTGTATACAGAAAGTACTACTTTGATGAAATATACGACTTCCTGTTCGTCAACGGTATAGGATTTGGTGGAGGCAACTTCACAGATGCAACGGATAGGAAAGTAGTTGATGGAGCAGTGAACGGAGCAGCAAGCATATCCCTAAGCATTGGTAATGTTCTAAGGAAGGTTCAAACTGGAAAAATATCCCATTACGTTCTTGGAATGTCTTTCGGTCTTATTGCTTTAATAATACTTATCTGGGCTATATAGGAGTGGAAGATGCTGAGCCTTATAACGTTTTTACCTCTTTTAGGTGCAATCTTAGTACTTTTATGCAGAAGTGAAAATAGAATAAGATGGATAGCTCTTGCATTTACTGGAGCAGACCTCCTTCTAACTTTATACCTCATGGTAAAGTTCAACCCAGCACTTGCATCGTTTCAGTTCGTTGAATCCCATGACTGGATTAGAGACGTTTCTGTTAAGTATAAGCTTGGCGTAGATGGACTAAGCATAATAATGCTTTTCATGACAACTCTTATATCTTTTGTATCCGTCCCATCAGCCTGGAAGTACATCAACAAGAGAATTAAAAGCTTTTACTTCTCTTTACTCTTCTTAGAAACTGCAATGATTGGAGTTTTCCTATCTCTCGACCTCGTTCTCTTCTACGTTTTCTGGGAAGCAATGCTCATACCGATGGCAATCATAATAGGTGTTTGGGGTGGAGAGAGAAGAATCTATTCAGCAATAAAGTTCTTCATATATACTTTTGCAGGAAGCATATTCCTCCTTGTCGGGATTGCCGTTCTATTCATGTACTATGGAAGCCAGACGGGGAACTTCACATTTGACATAGTAAAGTTAACTCAGATGCAAATACCGCTGAACCTCCAGAAATGGCTTTTCCTTGCATTTTTCATAGCTTTTGCCATAAAAGTTCCCGTTTGGCCCTTCCACACATGGCTTCCAGATGCTCATGTTGAAGCACCAACACCAGGAAGCGTTATACTTGCGGGAATACTTCTCAAAATGGGAACTTACGGATTCTTAAGGTTCTGCCTTCCAATGTTCCCACAGGCATTCAAAATGTATGCTCCTTTTATATTCGCACTGGGAATCATATCTATCATTTACGCTGCCCTCGTAGCTCTTGTTCAAAAGGACGTGAAGAAAATTGTTGCATATAGTTCTGTCTCACACATGGGATTTGTAATGATTGGAATGTTTTCCCTTACGTATCAAGGAATTCAGGGTGCAATCTTCCAGATGCTGAACCATGGACTTGTTAGTGCCGCTCTCTTTATGGTAGTAGGGATAATCTATGAAAGAATTCACACAAGACAGGTTGAATCAATGGGAGGTATTGCAACTATTGCACCAAAACTTGGCTTCCTCGCAATGGTATTTACAATGGCAGCTGTTGGCCTTCCAGGAACAAGCAGCTTTGTCGGTGAGTTCCTTACGATACTTGGAGGATTTAAATCATCATACACCGTTGGTGCACTAATGACGCTTGGAGTTATCTTTGGAGCTGCATACATGCTTTACATGTACAGAAACGTTTTCTTCCTGAAGGAAAAGGTTAAGGATTTCTTTGATCTTGATATGAGGGAATTTATAACGCTTTCTTTATTGGCCTTAATAGTTGTCTGGCTTGGATTTAAACCAGACACTATAATGAACTTTATGACAGCCACAGTTGGTAACTTGATATCAAACGTTTAAGGAGTTGCCATGGAAATTAACATGGTTTTTGTTTTACCTGAAATCTTTTTAACAGTATCTGTTCTTTTGCTCATGCTCATGGACATATTTACACCCGACAGAAACAAGAATGCCGTTTTTATGAGTCTTTGTGCAGCAGTAACAGTTATAGCTATGTTAATTCTTCTAAAGGAACCTGCATTTAAACCTGAATTTGCTTTTAACAAGTTTTTCAGGCTTGACTTCTTAGCTGTTGTCTCAAAGTTTCTAATCCTCATTTCTACGCTTTTCACAGTTTTCCTGAGCAGAAAATTCATTGAAAAGTTTGAATTAAAGTTCAAAGCCGAATACTACTACACTATCTTGATGGCAGCTTTAGGGGGAATGCTCCTTGTTTCTGCAAACGAACTTGCCACTCTCTTCGTTTCACTTGAAGTGATGTCAATATCCATATACATAGTCACTGCAATCTTTAAGAACGATTACAGGGGTAAAGAGGCTGCACTTAAATACTTTATACTTGGCTCTGTTGGCTCAGGTTTCCTTGTATTCGGATTTGCAATCCTCTACGCCTTAGCTGGAACTACCCAGATTGACACTATAAAGATGAACCTTGCAGTAAACTTCTCACCTGCTGTTCTCCTTGCAATGGCAATGGTTGGAGCCGGATTTCTCTTCAAAGTCGGAATTGTCCCCCTCCACATGTGGGTTCCTGATGTATATGAAGGAGCACCAACGCCTGTCTCTTCATTCATGTCATCTGCGGTCAAGCTTTCAGCCTTCATAGCCTTTATGAGGATATTCTATCCAGCATTTGCCAAATTCCTCTCCTCCTGGGAAATACCCTTTGAAATATTTGCTGCTGTAACCATGGTTGCAGGAAGCTTAATGGCTCTAAACCAGAAAAACCTTAAAAGAATGCTTGCATACTCAAGCATAGCCCATTCAGGTATTCTCCTTTCCGCTTTTCTAACAGCATCAGTAAGCGGAACGTTTAGCATTATCTTTTACCTATCTGTTTACGTTTTCATGAACATCGCAGCCTTTGCACTCATCTCAACTTTAACCGGTAAAGGATACATAGGCGAGAACGTTGAGGATTGGGGAGGACTGTTTCTCAAGAATCCCCTATTGGCCACCATTGGCATCGTTGTGTTCCTGTCACTTGCAGGGATACCTCCATTTGCAGGTTTCTTCGCAAAGTTTTACGTTATCCTTGCACTTGTAAGGGCTGACCATACTATTCTTGCTCTTATCGTGGTTCTTTCAAGTTTAATTTCACTTTACTTCTACCTGAAACCCGTTGTCTTCTCATTTATGAGGGAGAAGAGCGATCTGGAAGTAGGCATGCCTTCATTTGAAGATTTGGGAGTCTTAATACTTTCATCTGCAGTTCTTATAATCTTTGGCATCTTACCTTCATTGCTTGTAA
>CAZJFY010000068.1:0-5359 GCA_964545225.1 uncultured bacterium
AGAGGTAAAAATGTTTACTATTTCCCTTAAGGTTTTTGTTATTGGGTGCAAAGAGCCTAATAGATTATGCCTTCCTGGAAGGGTGATGTCTACAAATTCCTTTTTTAGTTTTTCTTCCTTTTCCTTCTCTTTGAGGTGGATTAGTTTTTCGTTTAACAGATTTTCAATTAACGCCTTGAGTTCATTACACTTTTTCCCAAATTCCTTTCTCTCCTCCTTCGGCAGGGAAGGTATTGACTTAAGAAGAGAAGTGAGTTTCCCCTTTCTTCCGAGGAATTCCACTCGGATGCTTTCTAGTTCCTTACTGCTTTTGGCTTTAGAGATTTTTTCTTCTGCCTCTTTTTGAAGGGACTTAAGATCCATTTGTAACTCCAAGGAGAAAAGTGGGCAATTGCCCACTTTGTTAACTAAGACTTGCTTTTGCTCTCTCTACTATAGATTTGAAACCTTCCGGATCCCTTACTGCTATGTCGGCAAGGACTTTTCTATCAAGCTCAATTCCTGCTTTTTTCAATCCATGCATGAATTTGCTGTAGTTTAGACCAAACTGCCTGACAGCAGCATTAATCCTTGATATCCATAGTCTTCTGAAATCTCTCTTTCTTTCCCTTCTATGCCTATAGGCATAAAAGAGGGATTTCATGACCTGAATTTTCATTGTTCTGTAGAGCTTGTGTTTCGCTCCAAAGTAACCTTTTGTTAGTTTCTTTAGCTTTTTCCTTCTGTACTTTCTCCTGCTTGTTTTTACTCTCATCCTTTCCTCCTTTTGTGAGCTCAGGGCAGCTTAAAGCTTTTTGCCCTTTTGCATCACTTGTAAAGTACAAGTTGTTTGAAGTTTTCTGCTTGAGCTCCTGAAAGGTAGCCAGCCTTTCTTAGATGCCTTTTCCTTTTCCTGTTTTTCTTTGTTAGTATGTGGCTTTTGTTAGGGTGCCAGTGTTTAACTTTTCCAGTGGCTGTGATCTTCACTCTCTTAGCTGCTGATCTTCTCGTTTTAATCTTTGGCATACGGAAGCCTCCTTGCTTAAAAATAAACAGGGGTAATTATATAACTTAAGTGACCAAATTCAAGTTAAACCTTTTTGGGTGCAAGTATCATTATCATATCTCTTCCCTGTTTTAGGGGTTCCTTTTCAATTTGAGCAATGTCCTCAACAGCCTTGAATATTTTTTCAAGTTGCATTCTGCCAATGTCAATGTGAGCTTGCTCTCTTCCTCTGAACATAACAACAACTTTTACCTTGTTTCCCTTTTCTAAAAATTGCCTTGCTTGTTTAATCCTTACCATCAGGTCATGTTCATCAGTTCTCGGCCTTACCTTTACAGTTTTAACTTCTACCACTTTTTGCTTTTTCTTTGCTTCTTGAGCCTTTTTCTGCTGCTGATACTTGTACTTTCCGTAATCCATCACTCTGCAGACAGGTGGCTTTGCATTTGGGGCAACTTCAACAAGGTCTAAACCTCTGTCCCTTGCAATGTCTAAGGCTTTTCTGAGTGGTAGAACCCCTAACTTCGTTCCATCGCTATCGATTACAAGGACTTCTCTTGCTCTTATTTCTTCATTTACTCTTACTTTTTCCTGCTTACTAATGGCTCCCTCCTTAATTAGAGTTTTTTCTCTATTTCAAGTTTGAGTTTATTTATAAATTCGGTAATTCCCATTTGTCCTAAATCCCCTTCTCTCTTTGACCTTACTGAAACTGTTTCCATTTCTTGCTCTTTCTTTCCTACAATTACCATATAGGGTATTTTTTCGGTTTCTGCTCTTCTTATTTTATAGCCAAGCTTTGCATTTTCTGCATCAAGTTCAACTCTTATGTTGGACTCCTTTAATTTCCTGCACACTTCATCTGCATAGCCGATGTATTTATCACTTACCGGTATGATTATTGTTTGAATAGGTGAGAGCCAGAGAGGAAATAGCCCTGCATAGTGTTCAATCAGAAGACCTATGAACCTTTCAATACTACCCATTATTGCTCTATGTACCATGACAGGACGTTTTCTCTCTCCATCCCTGTCAACGTAGTATATATCAAACCTTTCTGGAAGGTTAAAGTCAACCTGTATTGTTGGACCATCCCATTTCCTTCCAATTGCATCAAGAACTGCTATGTCAATTTTTGGACCGTAGAAAGCTCCATCCCCTTCAACTATGTTGTAATCAAAACCTTTCTCCTTTAGTGCATCTATAAGAGAATTTGTTGCATGTTCCCACTGTTCATCAGTCCCTATAGCTTTTTCAGGTTTTGTTCCGATGTTGATGACGTAATCAAGCTTAAAGGTTGATAGCAGGTGCATCACGTAATCTATAACGTTTTGAATTTCAGATTTCAGCTGACTTGGTTCGCAGAAAATATGTCCATCATCCTGGGTGAATCCTCTTACCCTCAAAAGGCCATGCAGTGAGCCTGATTCTTCATACCTGTATACTGTCCCAAACTCAAAGAACCTTAATGGTAAATCTCTATAGGATCTTGGCTTTGATTTATATATGAGGATATGACCTGGACAGTTCATGGGCTTTACTGCATACTCTTCATTTTCCACTTCAAGGAAGAACATGTGTTCCCTGTAAAATTCATAGTGTCCGGATATCTTCCACAAATCTGCTTTCATGATGTGAGGTGTGTAAATCCTTTCATATCCTCTCTTTTCATGTTCAAGCTCTGTCCACTTCTCTATTTCCTTCCTTATTATTGAGCCTTTAGGATGCCAGAAAACCAGTCCTGGTCCTGCTTCTTTCTGGATGCTAAACAGGTCGAGTTGCTTTCCCAGTATTCTATGGTCTCTTTTCTTTGCCTCTTCAAGTTTATGGAGGTACTCATCAATTTCAGATTTTTTCCAGAAGGCTGTTCCATATATCCTCTGTAACATCTTCCTGCTCGGGTCTCCTTTCCAGTAAGCTCCAGAGACTGATAGAAGCTTGAAGGCTTTTACCTGTGAGCTATTTTCAACATGAGGCCCTTTACAGAGGTCAAAGAAGTCACTACCAAGCCAGTATATTGTTATAGTTTCATCCTCTGGAAGCTCCATTATTATTTCAAGCTTATGGGGTTCCTCAGAAAAGAGTTCTAATGCTTTTTCCCTTGAAATTTCCTCTCTGATAAAGGGTTCAGCATTGTTTATAATGCTTTCCATCTCCTTTTCTATTTTAGGTAAATCCTCTTCAGAGATGGTTTCAGGTAGGTCAAAGTCATAGTAAAAGCCATTTTCTATTGCCGGTCCTATTCCAAGCTTTACTTTGGATGGTCCGTAGATTCTCTTTACCGCTTTAGCCAAGATATGGGCTGCACTATGTCTTAGTATCTCCAGGGATTCTTTATCTTTCCTGGTTAAGATTTTGATTTTTCCTCCTTTGCGAATTGGTGTTAGGTTATCAATGATTTCACCGTTCAGTACAGCGCCAATTGCTTCCTTTTCAAGCCTTTTTGATAGAGAGGATGCAATATCTTTAACCGTTACTCCTTCCTTAAACTCCTTTAAGCTTCCATCTGGAAGTACTATCTCTATCATAACCATCTCCTGCTGAAGTTACTAAAATTAGTTTCCAATTTTACAGAAACCTTTTGAAAATGGGAAATCCTCATTTATTGGTATCCTTTCTACATCAGTTCCATTGAACCTGTATAAGGCTCTGTCAGGAGCTTCTCTTTCATACAAGAGGATTCTTTCTGCAATGTCTTTAAAAATGGGAACTGCTATTTTACTTGCCCACAGCATTTTCTTCTCAACTTTTGGTTCGTCAACAGTAACGACCTGGACGTATTTTGGATTTGTTGCCGGGAAGAAACCAGCAAATGTGGCGGTTATCTTTGATCTATTGTATCCTCTAATAGCTGGATCGTACTTTACCGCAGTCCCTGTTTTTCCTCCAATGTAAAAGTTCTCCAGCTTTGTTGCTGTTCCCGTTCCTCCTTCAACTACAGTTGTCAGAATTCTTCTCATTATTTTTGAGGTTTTATCACTTAAAACCCTTCTTAGCCTTACTGAATTAAATGTCTTTGTCGCCTCTCCTTTATCATTGACAATTTTTAAAAGAATTCTTGGTTTTACGAGCCAACCTCCGTTGATTAAGGTTGAAAAAGCAACTGCAAGCTGAAGGGTATTAACCATTATGTTGTGCCCAAATGCGAGCGTTGCAAATTCAACATCTCTCCACTTTTTCCAGCTTCTTAAGGAGGGAGCCGATTCTCCTGGAAGTTCAATTCCAGTTTTCCTGCCAAAACCAAAAAGCTCAAGATACCTGTAATACCTTTGTTTTCCGAGCTTTTTGGCGATTTTTATTATTCCAACGTTGTCTGAATACTTTATAACTTCCCACACAGCAAGGACAACGCTCCTTCCATGGAATTCGTTGTGGAACACTTTATTGCTTACTCTGTAGTCCGGAGGACACTCTATAGGAGTCATTGGCGATACTATCCCTTCATTAATAGCTGAAGCAGCAACGATTGGTTTCATAACAGACCCTGGTTCGTAAGGAGCATTTATAAACCTTGGATTTAAGAGAGCTAAGATGTTTTTCCCTTTTTTCTGGCCATATCTATAGAACGGATAGGATGCTGCAGCAAGGATTTCTCCTGTATAGGGATTCATGAGAACTGCATTGATGAAGTTTGGATGCCATTTTTTTCCATATTCTGAAATGATTTTCTCAACTATGTATTGCAAGTTTCCATCAATTGTAAGAATGACGTTCTTCCCTTTTTTGTATGAGATGAAAACGGCTTCAGGATCCGTAATATATACTCTTCCGAGAGCATCTCTTTTACCGTAAATTACGGTTTGTTCTCCCAATAGAACTTTCTTCTTTTCAAGAAGGTATTCAAGTCCGCTTAACCCATTTCCAGATTTGTTTATTATCCCAATGATGGATGATGCAACGTTATAGGGATACACCCTCTTATATTCTGGAAGTGCTCCAATAAGGTCAGGATACTTCTTTTTAAATCTTTGTTCTCCGGAGAGTTTATAGTAACCATCTTTTCCATACAGAATGTCTTTAACAACTCTCTTTGCCTGGTTAAGGTCAATTTCAACGTTTCTTGAGAGCCATGAAAAGTTTGCATTCTTATTTAAAGTTTTCATGATTTCACTCTGGGGTAAACCGAGTTTTTCTGAGACTATCTTTGCAAAGAGCTTTTTATCTTTGATGTAATTCGGTCTAATGTAAAATGATGCTGTTCTTATACTTATGGCTAATGGGGAACCGTTTCTATCAAGTATTTCTCCCCTTTCCGGAAATAGTTTTATTACACCCTGATACTGCTTTTCTGCAAATTTAAGCCAATTTGACCTATCAAAGTAGGTTAAAAAGGAGATTCTTAAAATGAATAAGATTATTATTAATAGGGAAAGA
>CAZJFY010000069.1:0-3243 GCA_964545225.1 uncultured bacterium
TTCCTCTTTTGTAAGAAAAATTCTGATTATTTTTTCTTTTCCTTTCATGGTTTCCTCCAAAAATTGTTTTTACAACTAATAATTATGGGATCAACTTAAATCCTACCAGTTTTACGGCATCTGAGTTAAAATCCTTGATAAGAGTGTTTACATTCACAAACCTGTAGGGCAATCTCTGGCCATGAATGTGTTTGTGGTCTCCATGTCCACGATAGTTATCATATCTAAGATAATTGTTGTCATAGCCGTTTCCTGTCCATCTTGCAAACTGCAGAGAATATTTGATTCCATTAGGATATCTTAAATCGTGAGGCACATACCAAACCTTGGCTGATAATTTTCCAAGGATATTACCTGTTATCGGGTCTTCTATTACACGATTAATGTCTAATATCAGTTTAGCTTTTTGATTCACCTATTCTCCGCGCTTATTAAACAAACAGTTCAATAATATGGTCTATAATTGGAAATATAACCGTTACCATTTTAAAAATCAATATGGTTTAACAAAGATATGGCTTAGATAAGTAAACTTATTGAAAGTTGTAGCCTTCAGATTTTGTAAGTTGAAAACTTTCTTTATTATATGTTGATATAACTAAAAATTTCGTTGAGTGTAATCGGACTTCTTACTTAAAGTTGCTCTGGCGTGATATGATAAACATCCATTTTATTACCTGTCTGGAGAGTTTTATGAAATGTCATAAGTGCGGTTCTGCAAGGTGTTATAGAGAAGGTAAAGTTTGCAGGGAACTTGAGGATGTTTTTGGGGACATTTCGGAGAGGGATTTTGAGATTTTAAAAGTATCGTCAGATATTGAAAGGGAGTTCTATGCAAAGCTTACAAGGCTTGAGGAAGTAATTGAGTTTGCAAAGAGAATGAATTTTAAACGGATAGGCATAGCATTTTGCATTGGTCTTTTTGAGGAAGCAAGGTTTGTTGCTGATGTTCTTGAAAGTAAAGGATTTGAAGTTTTCTCAGTTGCATGTAAGGTTGGGAGCATTGACAAGGAAAAACTTAACATTGGTAAAATTCGCCCTGATGAGCTTGAAGCCGTTTGCAATCCTATAGGTCAGGCAAAGGTTCTAAACGAGGCTGAAACGCAGATGAACATAGTAATTGGGCTTTGCGTAGGTCATGATATGCTCTTTCAGATGTACTCAAAAGCTCCAGTTACAACGCTAATTGTAAAGGACAGAGTTCTTGCTCACAATCCAGCAGGCGCCATATACAGCAATTATTATAAGAGGAAGTTCTTTTAATATGGAAAAGTTAGTTACTGTTCTCTGTCTGGTTTTACTTATTTTCTCCATATCTTTTCGGAGAAGAGTTTTTCTGTCCGTTTCAGCTGCAGTTTTGGGTTTGTTGCTGATTTTCAGAACTTTCCAGGTCGGATACCCTCCTCTTTTTGACCCTTTTGATTCAATAATGCTTTTTGCTTTAACCTTTATCGTTGTTTCTGTGCTTTTAAAGTTAAGTGTTAGAGTAGCAGGAGTTATTTCCCTGTTTTTCGTTTTGCCTCTCCTCTTCGTTAAAAGCAGCGTTCACCTGCTGCCTCCAATTGTAAGAACTCCTCTTTTTATCATTCACGTTTCAACTGCCATGATAGGTTATGCTCTTTTTATTGTGGCTTCTTTGATTTCTGTTTTAAACGTTGTTTACAAAGAGAACTTTAATGTGAGGAAAGTTGCATCATGGGGATTGCTCTTTTTCTCCGCTTCCTTGATTGTCGGGGGAATATGGGCGTTCCTTGCGTGGGCTGATCTTTTCCCAATTGAGCCGAAGTCTTTGTTTTCCATTTTGACATGGACTTACTTTGCACTTTTAGTGCATTTTAAGTTTGATAAAGACCTGTCAAGGTTCAGGGACGCAGCTTTTATCTTTGGTGGTTTCCTTGTTCTCTTTACGTTTCTTGGCGTGAACTTCTTGATGAGGGGTACTCATGCTTTCTAAGTTTCTGACGTCGGTAAAACTTTTTCTTTTTATAACAGTTTTCATGTTTATGTCCTTTGTGGTTTCTCTTTTTCTTCTTAAAGGTTATGTGGTTCATGAAGTTGGTCTTCTTTCCTCGTTAAGGATGTTTCCACTTTTTTACAAAGTTTTCATTGCGTTTTCTATAATTTCCCTGATTTTGATTGGGATTCAAACGTTTATCTGCAGGTTGTTGTCCCCTTCTGGACTGCTTTCAGCTTTAATGCACGTTTTTGCGGGAATTTCGCTTGTTCTTATGGCTTCTTTTTCAACTCTCAAAACCTATACTTTTAAAATTTATCCCGAAACTTATGTTAAAGTGGGTAGTACAGTAATTGCACTTGAGGATTTTAAATTTGACAGGAAAAACATGAACTTTGATGCTCTGTTTTCGGTAAAGAGAAGCGGAAAGACTGTTAAATCTCACGTTTCTTATAACCATCCTTTAATCTCATTCCTCGGAAATGTATGGGTTTCAGATATTCGTCCTTCTTACTATGGTTTTGAAATTGAAGCTAAGTATCAACCTTTTTCAGTTCTGCCTTTTGCACTTTTTGTTTCATCTTTAATTTTTCTCCTTCTCCTGTCAGTGAAAGTTGTTATGAGGTGATTTCAAACTACTTTTTCCTTTTAGGCGGGGCTTTTTCAGAGGTATACTTCATTATTGGCTTTTCCACGTTATGGTATAGGTAATATAAGTGTGAAATCTTCAGTTTCTTTGCTTTCTTGAAATTTCTGGAAGAAATGTTTTATCAATAGCTTTATTTTGATAAGCTCAAAATGTTGGACTTTTCGCTGAGAATGTTGGACATTTTTGCTCTGTTGCATATATTTATGACTAAACAAACATGAGGAGGTTAGTATGAAAACATTAGAGAGGAGAGAAATTCCTCTGAAGGAATTGTTGGGAGGGAAGAGATTGTCTTTCCAGAACCTGGAAGAGCTGGAAAGGTGGATAAAAGAGAATGTAGTGGAGAAAGGAAAGAGAGAAATAGTGAAAAATCCATCACAGGCTTTCAGGGAGAGTGTTATAGTTATAACCGACAGGAGGAAACCGGAAGGCGTATTCATTAACTTAAGAGATGCAAATAAACTTCCACCAGAAATCCAGGCTTTTCTATTTATGGTTCTTAATGCTTTAGGTTGTAAATATCTATTAAGGGGGTAAAAGTGGAAGAAAGCATAGTGGTGGTTGTTGATTCATCAAAATTGAACCAACTTGCACGCTTTTGTGTAAGTAAACGAGGAATAATTAAAACTGTTTTTTTATC
>CAZJFY010000069.1:3343-5340 GCA_964545225.1 uncultured bacterium
AACTTGCACGCTTTTGTGTAAGTAAACGAGGAATAATTAAAACTGTTTTTTTATCAGGAAAAGCAAAGGGTTATAAATTTGTAGCAACGACAACAAATGTAAGAAGAGCGTTGCAGTCATTTATGCAAGAGTTAAAGGAAGGTGGAAAAGGGGAAGAAGTTAAAAAAGTAGCCAGGTTTTATGTGAGCGAAATCAATATCCTGCTTGATAGGATTGTGCCTAAAAATTATTATTTACAGGAGATCAGAACAGCAGACCTAATTTTACAGGATTCTGATCGTGAAAAAGAAGACTCTCAAGCTCTTTCTCTCGCAATTACTCTTGTAAAGGAAGGGTTTGAAACCTGGTTATGGACAAACGATAAAGATTTTCTTGATAAAGCACAGCAAATATACCAGGAAACAGGGGTTAAGGTTGTAAAGCTCCTGCAATAAATGGGGGATGCCTTCAAATTGTTATCTTGAGAGAGTTCATAGAGTTGCGTAAATTTTATTATATTTCTGCTCTCTCTTGAAAAAGTCTTTTTCCAGAGTAGCTAAATAACAAACAATTTTTGGTGATTCTTTCATTCTATACAGGATGTCTTATGTTACTGGATATAGTGGCAAATAGTTATATAAATTTGGTAAGTGAACTTGTATTTTTAGGAGGAGAAATTGCCGCTGATTTTTGAAGCAACAGATAAAAAGAGGCTGTTCAAAAGTCTTTCAAAGCTTGGAATTTCAAAAAAGGACGTTAAAGATGTGTTCTGTGCCAACAGTTCCTGTCTCGTCTATTTAAAGGATGAGTCTCTGTGCAGCGTTTTCCCTGAGCTTGTTCCTGATAAGGATGTGGAAAGGGAGATTGTTGCCGTTCATAACTTTGTCGAAAAGTTTAAGCTGCTTATAGATATGGAGAGAATTGCTGAAATAGAGCAGCAGGAGAATGAGATAAGGAGGCTTTCTGGAAGAGAAAGAGAGCTTCTTGGCAGAGCAGTGCTTGATTTGAAAGGAGTAAGTGCCGGTACAAAGTTTCATCTGTTCTTAGTGAGGTTTTTCAGGGAGAAACCAATAGATACGGAAATATCAACTGGAGATATTGTCCTTGTTAGTAAGGGTAATCCTTTAAAGAGCAATCTGGTTGCGACTGTTGTTAGAGTAACTGAAAAAACGATAACCGCTGCTTTTGACGGTAAACCTCCAAAGTGGGTATTTAAAAGAGGTGTGAGGCTTGATCTTTACGTTAACGATGTAACGTTCAAAAGGATGGAGGAAAACCTTGAGGAGCTCAGGGATGCTGAAGGAAGGGCAAGGGAACTGAGGAATATAATTATTGGGCTTTCAAAACCAAAAGCATTTCGGAAAGTTGAATTTGCTCTGGTTGATAAAAGGCTTAATAACTCTCAGGTTGAAGCAGTTTCAAGGGCTTTAGGTTCTGCCGATTTCTACCTTGTTCATGGTCCTCCAGGGACGGGGAAGACAAGCACCATCACCGAACTTATTGTTCAGCTCGTTAAAGAGGGGAAAAGAGTAATTGCAACTGCTGATTCAAATATTGCATGTGACAACATGCTTCTTAACCTGTCCAGGTATGAAGACTTAAAACTTGTTAGAGTTGGACATCCCGCAAGAGTTATGGAGGAACTTGAAAGGTTTTCTATATACGCCCTTTATGAAACTCATGAAAAGGCAGCTTCTGTCAGGGAGGGATGGAAGAAGGTAAGGGAGCTGATAGATAAAAGGGAGCAGTTTTTAAAACCTGTTCCCTCCATGAGAAGGGGATTGAGCGATGAGGAGATTCTTTACTTTGGAAGGAAGGGGAAGGGATTTAGGGGAATTCCAAAAAAGAAGATGAGGTCAATGGCAAACTGGGTTGCGGTTAACTATGAGATTAACGTCAGAATAGATATGCTTAAAAAAGTGGAATCTGAAATATTCAGGGACATAATTGCCTCTGCTGATGTAGTTATATCAACGAACTCAATGGTAAAGTCCGATTTCCTTGAAGGATTTCACTTT
>CAZJFY010000070.1:0-5302 GCA_964545225.1 uncultured bacterium
GGCTGGAATAATAGGAGATATTGCTGGAACTGTTGAAGAGGGGGGTAGGTTTTCCAGCGCCCTTTCAAAGTACAGGGATATCTTTGGGGATTTGTATATAAGCATGATTCACGCTGCTGAAGAATCTGGAACTCTTGATACAACCTTGAAAAGGCTTACAGATTACCTTGAAAAAATTGAGCTGTTAAAGGGGAAGATAAAAAGTGCAATGTTCTATCCTGTTTTTGTTCTTATAGTTGCTACTCTCATAGTTTCTGGTATCCTAATTTTCCTTATACCGACATTTGCTCAACTCTATGCAGATATGGGTGGAGAGCTTCCGGCACTAACACAGTTCGTCATCAATGTCAGCAATTTCCTTAGGGATTATGTAGGTTGGTTTTTCCTTGGTCTTGTTCTATTTGTGGTTCTATTTATTCAAGCAAGGAAAATACCACAGGTAAGGTTTGTCATCGATAAACTTATGCTTGGCCTTCCTCTCTTTGGAAATTTAATACTGAAGGCAACTGTTGCCAATTTCTCAAGAACTTTATCTTCCATGATTTCAAGCGGTATAAACATACTTGATGCTCTCAACATTGCAGCGAAGACTTCTAACAACAAGGTGATTGAATCTATGGTCATGCAGGTAAGAGGTCAGGTTGAAAAAGGTGTTAGTTTATCTCTTGCTATGTCAAAACATAGAATATTCCCTCCAATGCTTATAAACATGGTTTCAATAGGTGAAGAAGCCGGTAACCTTGATGAGATGTTGAGTAAGGTTGCTGATTTCTATGAAGAGGAAGTTGATAGAACAGTGGATGGTTTAACTTCGTTAATAGAGCCTGTGATGATAGTCTTTATTGGTTCAATAATTGGTTTCATAATAATTTCAATGTATCTTCCGATCTTTAAGATAGGGGAGCTTATTAAGTAACTTCTTTTCTGAGAATGCTCCAGGTTGGGATGTGAAATCTGTTTTCAAATTCAATTTCCACCCTATCGTTTGGATTGACAATGGAAACTTCTGCTGTGTCTTTACCTTTAAGGATTTTTAAACTCTTTATTTTTCCTTTAAAGGTGTTTCCATCTTTTGTGAATATTTCAACTTCTTCACCGATATTAAACCTGTTTTTTACATTCCAGAGCTTTCCATCAAACGTTGCAAGAAATTGATAGTTTCTGATATATGAACTTGACTTGTAAATTTGTAGTGGTTCATCATTTTTCTCAAGGAATCCCGTTGTATATTCTCTGTGGCTTATCTTTTTAAGTTCATTGATAAGCGTTGGGAGTTCCTTTTTAAATCTGTTTCTGTTCTCCATGATAAGCTTTACCGCTTTTTTGTAAACGGAGGTTGTTACTGCTACATAATAGCTGCTTTTAACCCTTCCCTCAATCTTTATTGAATCAACACCAGCATCCAAAATTCTGTCGAGGATAGGAAGTGCGCAAAGGTCCTTTGAGTTCATTATGTAAGTTCCGTTTTCGTCCTCTTCTATTGGCATGTATGTTCCTGGTCTTTTCTCTTCTACTAAGTAGTACTTCCATCTACAGCTTTGGGCACAGGCACCTTTATTTGAATTCCTGTTTGCTAAATAGTTAGAAAGTAAGCACCTGCCTGAGTATGCCATACACATCGCTCCATGGACAAAGACTTCAACTTCCATTTCAGGAACTTCATTTTTAATTCTTTTGATTTCATCTATTGAAAGCTCTCTTGCAACGACGACCCTTGAAGCTCCCATTCTGTAATACTGACGTGCAGCTAAATAGTTAGTAACGTTTGCCTGAGTGCTAATGTGAATGTCAATTTCAGGTGCAATTTCTTTTGCAATAGATAGGACTCCAATATCTGATACAATGAATGCATCAGGTTTTAAATTCGAAACTTCTTTAATGAAATTCCTGATAGGAGCAATATCCTGATTTCTTGCAAAGATGTTCGTTGTAACGTAAACTTTTGCTCCACTTTTGTGAGCAAACTCTATGCCTTTGGCTATCTGTTCTATATCAAAGTTTCCGGCTCTCGCTCTTAAACTAAAGGATTTTCCACCTAAGTATACTGCATCTGCTCCAAACCTTATTGCTGTTTTAAGCTTTTCTAAGTTTCCTGCTGGTGATAGAACTTCTACGTTTTTCATGTCAACTCCTTAACAGAAAAGATAGTTTTTCCTTGAAAATCTTCAAGATTTAAGATAATTTATTAAACTGACATGTCAGTTTAGGGAGGTTTTTTGAAAAGCAGGGAAAGAGAGCTTATTAATAAGGCAAAGGAAGTATTTTCAAAAAGGGGGTTTTATGGAACTTCTGTTTCGGATATTGTAAATTCAATGGGTATTGCAAGAGGGACATTTTATATCTACTTTCGAAATAAAGATCACATATACAAGAGAGTGTTAGAACATCTCGTTTCAGAAATATCTTCCTGTCTTAAAGTTATAGATAATGAGGAATATCCTTTAGTTCAATTACGGCAGAATTTAAGGGATGTTTTTAATCTGGCATTAAAAGATAAGGAGCTTGCGACAATTGTCATTTTCCATCCGTATGGGGTTAATAAAAGTTTTGATGAAATTTTAGAAAAGTTTTTTAAAAATGTGAATATGCTCATAAAAAGAGCGCTGATTAGAGGGATTAAACTCAATTTTATCAGGAATTGCGATGTAGACATTGTCTCTTCTCTTATAATGGGAAGCTTCCTTCAGGTGATAAGGGATATAGTTACTGGTAATTTAAGGGAAAAGGACGTTGATAAGGTTGTTGATGAAATGCTTTCCTTGATGTTCAGGGGATTGGTGAGGTGATTATGTTTTCAGCAGGGATAGATGTTGGTTCAACGACAGTTAAATGCGTTTTGATGGATGAGGCTGGGAAAATCCTTTTTAGTGATTATAGAAGACATGAAGCAAGGCAGATGGAGATAGTTTTCGATTACCTTAAACATATAGAGAATAACTTTGGACAGGATTTTCACCTGTTTTTAACTGGAAGTGGTGGGGGTGATATTGCAAAATCATTGGGAGTTAAGTTTATCCAGGAAGTTAATGCTGTAAGTTTAGCTGTTGAAACATTACACAGCGACGTAAATTCAGTTGTTGAACTCGGCGGGCAGGATGCAAAGATAATAATTTTTCATGAAGTTCATGGGAAGAGAAGGAAGATAACAAGCATGAATGATAAGTGTGCAGGGGGGACAGGAGCAACTATAGATAGGATTATAGGTAAATTAAAAGTTCCATATTCATTTGCTTCAAAGCTCCATTATGATAGTAAAAAGGTTCACCACGTTGCTGCAAAGTGTGGAGTTTTCGCTGAAACGGATATTAACAGTCTCCAGAAGGTTGGAGTTCCTGAAGATGAGCTTTTAATATCCCTTTTTGATGCAATAGTTATTCAGAATCTCACCGTTTTAACAAGAGGATATACTTTGAGACCTAAAGTGTTGCTCTTAGGTGGGCCGAACACCTTTTTCCCAGCACTTGTTGAAAGCTGGAAATACCATTTTAAACAGATATGGGAAGAAAAAGGGATAGAGTTTAGAGAGGATAGCATTATTCTTCCTGATAATTCTCAGTTTTACGCTGCTATAGGTTCTTCTTTGTTCGCTTTTCACGAGGAAAGTCCTTATAAGGGTGTTGATGGCCTTAAGGTTTACATGAGTTTTGGTAGAGAAGAAATTAAGAGGAAAACGGGAGATATGGGCCTTCTTAAGCCGGGTGAGAATTTGGAAGAATTTAAGGAGAGATTTGAGGTTAAAGCACCGGTAACAAGGAAATTTAAGGATGGGGATGTTGTAAGAGCTTTTCTCGGGATTGATGGAGGTTCAACTTCGACCAAAGCAGTCATTATAGATGGCGATGCTGAGTTCTTAGCATCATCATATACGCTTTCTTCAGGTAATCCTCTGCTTGATATTAAAAGGGTTTTAATGGAGCTCAGGAATAAAGTTGAATCTCAAGGAGCTAAGCTTGAGATACTGCAGGTTGGAGTTACTGGTTATGCTAAGGATATGTTAAAACAAGTTCTTGGTGCTGATGTGGCGGTTGTGGAGACAGTTGCTCATACGATTTCTGCAAAGAGGTTTTTTGATGAAGTTGATGTGATTGTTGATGTTGGAGGTCAGGATATTAAAGTTATGGTTATGTCTGGTGGAAGGGTAAAGGATTTTAAACTGAATACCCAATGTTCTGCTGGAAATGGCTATTTTCTTCAATCAACAGCGGAGAAGTTTGGATATAAAGTCGAGGAATTTGCAGATTTGGCCTTTAAGGCAAGGTATGCACCAAAGTTCTCCTTTGGATGTGCTGTTTTTCTTGAACAGGATATTGTTAATTTCCAGAGGCTTGGCTGGGAACCTTATGAAATAATGGCTGGGCTTGCAAAGGTTTTACCAAAAAATGTTTGGCTTTATGTTGTTAAGGAACCAAATTTAAGGAAGTTAGGGAATCGCTTCCTTTTACAAGGGGGAACCCAGAGAAACCTCGCTGTTGTAAAGGCGCAGTATGATTTTATAAAGGAGAGAGTTCCTGAAGCGGAAATTTTTGTTCACCCTATAACTGGAGAAGCTGGGGCTTTCGGTGCTGCTTATGAGGCTTTAAGACGGTGGACCGGAGAAAAGACATCCTTTATAGGACTTGATGCTGTAGAGAAATTAAACTTCAATGTTAAAAGTGATGAGTCAACAAGGTGTTCGTACTGTACGAATAGGTGTTTGAGGACGTTTATTGAAGTGAACATCAAGGGGGTAAAGAGAAGCTACATTATAGCTCCTTGTGAGAAGGGAAGTGCTGAGAGCATTGAGGAAGTGAAAAAATTAATCAGTGAGGCGAAGAGAATTGAAAGAGAAAATCCAAACCTTCAAGAAATTTCAGCAGAGCTTGTTTTCAAGTCATTTAACGTAAAACCGGTTTATGAGTTAAAGAGGTTTGGGATAGTTTCGAGAGAAAGCATCTTAAGGAAAAGATCTAAGCTAAGAATTGGGATTCCCAGAACGCTCAATTTTTATTCCCTTGCCCCATTTTTCATAGGTTATTTTAAATCACTTGGCATTGAAAGAATTGTTTTTTCAGATAAAACTTCTGAAAATATGGTAAAAAATGACCTTAAGGGTGGAGCTATTGATCCCTGTTTTCCGAGTAAAGTCGCTTTGGCTCACGTTAACAACCTTATTAGGAAAAAGCCAGATATCATATTTTTTCC
This sequence comes from uncultured bacterium, assembly GCA_964545225.1. Lineage (GTDB taxonomy): Bacteria > Aquificota > Aquificia > Desulfurobacteriales > Desulfurobacteriaceae > CAZJFY01. The sequence continues at coordinate 5,182 of CAZJFY010000070.1, forward strand.
AAAGATATCGACCCTGCCGACTTTCTTGAAGGGGACTGAGGGTTCTCATGCTTGTCCAACTGTTACTGGAACGCCAATATCAGTGAAGTCTGTTTTAACAAAGGAGGAGGATATCTTCTTT
>CAZJFY010000071.1:0-5294 GCA_964545225.1 uncultured bacterium
CGGATTATTCTGTATATTTCACATCGTCAGTTGAGAAAGGGAACATATTTGCAACACAGTTTCATCCAGAAAAAAGCCAGAAACTTGGTTTAAAACTACTGGAAAACTTCTATAAACTTACAAGGAAGTCCTAAGCAAGGAGGTTCAATGGAGAGAAAAGGTTTTACACTGCTTGAATTGATGGTTGTTATAGTCATCCTCGGACTGCTTGCTGCAATTGTTGCCCCAAAATTCTTAAAGAGAGGAGAAGAGGCGAAAATAACAACAACACAAGTTCAAATTAAAAACATTGAACAGGCATTAAAGATGTATAAACTTGATAACTCCTTTTACCCTACAACGGATCAGGGTCTGGAAGCTTTAGTAAAGAAACCTGAAGGTGAACCAGAGCCAAGAAATTGGAAGGGGCCTTACATGGATGAAATACCTAAAGATGCCTGGGGAAATAAATTCCTTTACATCTCCGATGGGAAAAGCTACATCATAGTATCAAAAGGACCTGATGGGGAAGAGGGAACCGAGGATGATATTAAGGTTGAGAAGGATTGATGAAGATATATGGAGTAAATCCGGTAGCTGAAGCTCTTAAATCAAACTATCCTGTACTTAAAATTTATGTAAGCGAAAATTTTAAAGACAGAGAAGGGATAATCCCGGTTGCAAGGAAAAAGGGCATCAAGATATCAAGGATAAGCAAGAAGAAACTCCTTGAAATTTCAGGAACTTCAAAGAATCAGGGAATTGTTGCAATTGTATCTCCTGTTGAACCAAAACCCTTTGAAAAATTAGTTGCAAATTGCATTGAAAGAAAGGGAATACTGCTTTTCCTCGATAGAATAGAAGATCCTCACAACCTTGGAGCTATATTCAGAACATCAGACGCATTTGCCATAAATGGCATTGTTATTCCAAAAGACAGAAGCGCAACAATAACTGAAACTGCTGTTAAGACTTCTACAGGAGCAGTTTTTCACGTTCCCTTTTCCATAGTTAACAGTTTCATAAATGCAATTATCACTTTTAAAAACTCTGGAGGATGGATTGTAGGTCTTGAATGTGGAGGGAAAGATATAGGAAAATACAAGTTCCCATTTCCTCTCGGATTAGTCGTTGGATCAGAAGGGAAAGGCCTATCAAAAGCAACAATTAATCAACTTGACGATATTGTTGAAATACCAATGAAAGGACACGTTAATTCTTTAAACGTATCAAATGCAACTGCAATTGGGTTATACTTAGCATTCAGACAGAAAGAAGGAGGAACAGATGGAAAACCTTAAAGGAAAACTGGTATTCATTCAAACATCTTCAGGAGAAAGCGTTGTGCCAACTTCCGGTATTATCGGCAATTTAGAAGAGGTAGGGAACGATTACGTAAAACTGACTGATGCTGGTGCATTTGCTCTTATCCCAACATCGCAGGGAGCACAGGCAACAATGATGCCCCTTGATCCAACAGCAAATGAACCTGTTGAAGTTTACATTATCAAATCACAGATTGTATCAATAGTCCCTGTTAGCGAAAGGTCACGGCTTGGGGAATTTCACCAGAAATTTAAAGCAGCCGCTGCTGGAATTGAACTACCATCCACAGCTTTAGATTTATCAAAGCTTAAAAACCTTCAGAAAGGCGACAAAGGAGGATTCTCTATAACTTAAATGGTAGTAAACCTTGAAGATATTATCTTTTCCTTACCACTCCCTTTAGTCTTAGTTGATAGTAGAGGCATAATTTTGGAAGCAAACCAGAAATTTGAAACCCTTACAAACAGTTCAAAGAAGTATATTGTTGGAGAGAAACTCTCCGAATGTCTTTTCTCAAACCCTGCACACTCTCGAAAGATAGAACACTGGCTTAAGAAAAGTCATGAAAACTGCATGGAAATACACAATCTTGATATAGGAAGTTTCCGTTTCTTCCTATCTCCACTTTACTCCTCAGGTAAAGAGACAGGAACAGTAATATTGATAACACATCATGAAAGAACCCTGAACGAAAACTTTTCAGTTTTCCTGAAGGGGCTATTCCACGAACTAAGAAACCCACTAACAGGAATCAAGGGCTCAGCTGAACTTATCCTTAAACTTAGAAAGTTTGATGAAGACCTTGCCAAAGTTCTAATTAAAGAGATTGAAAGAGTTGAAAGATTAATAAATAACATCAATTCCAGCTTTGATTTCTCAAGAATTAACGTCAAGAAACTCAACATACACAAAATCCTTAACAGAATATTAACCCTTCTAAAGAGCAACATCAAAAAAACAGGAGTCAGAATTAACAAGGAATTTGACCCAACACTTCCTGAGATTTACGTAGACGAAGACAGAATCATTCAGGCTTTCTTGAATATCCTAAAGAATAGCTTGGAAGCCATGGAAGAAAGTACCACAAAGATACTTACAATTAGAACAGGATACTCCCTTCAGATAAAAAACTTTATATACATTAAATTTAAAGATACAGGAAAGGGAATGACAAATGATGAACTTAAAAGCGTGTTTATCCCATTTTACACACTAAAAGAGAAAGGAACAGGACTTGGAATGTACATAACGAAAGAGATTATTGAAAGCCACGGAGGGAAGATAGAGATAGAAAGTTTTAAAAACAAAGGAACATCAGTAACGGTAATGCTTCCCATGAAGAGGTTAACATGAAAATTCTCGTGGCAGATGATGAAAAAAGCATAAGAACAGTTTTAAAGAAGTTCTTAGAATCTCTCGGCCATAAGGTAATAGAAGCTGAAGATGGAAAGGAAACTTTAAAGAAACTTCAATCAGAGAAAATAGACCTTGCCTTTGTTGATATAAAAATGCCATCAATCTCTGGATTGGAAATTCTTAAAGAGATAAAGAACACTCCAATAGTAATAATAACTGCTTACGGAACTATGGATTACACAATTAAAGCCATGAAACTTGGTGCTGCTGATTATCTAACAAAGCCCTTTGACCTTGAAGAAATAAAAAACTTAATTGAGAAACTTGGTAAAGTTGAAAGCTCTCAAGAAGAGCAGATAAAGGAACAGCTAATCATTGGAGAAAGCAGGAAGATAAGGGAAGTTTTCAAGTTAATAGGGAGAGTGGCAAGAACTGATGCCACCGTTCTCATTGTTGGAGAAAGCGGAACAGGAAAAGAGTTAGTTGCAAAAGCTATCCACAACTATTCCGGAAGAAGAGGAGATTTTATTGCTGTTAACTGCGCAGCCCTTCCTCCAACATTGCTGGAAGCAGAACTATTCGGATATGAAAAGGGGTCATTTACGGGAGCTACATCTTCAAAAAAGGGGTACTTTGAACAGGCAAAGGATGGAACGCTGTTTCTTGATGAGATAGGAGAACTAAACGTGGAACTTCAGTCAAAACTTCTAAGGGTTTTGCAAGAAAAGGAAATAAGGAGAATAGGAGGAGAAAAACCCATAAAGGTCAACACAAGAGTAATTGCAGCAACAAACAAAGACCTTGAAGAGGAAGTTAAAAGGGGAAAATTCAGAGAGGATCTCTTTTACAGGTTAAATGTCTTAAAGATAGAAATACCCCCTTTAAGGGAAAGAAGGGAAGACATACCACTGCTTGCAAACCATTTTATCCAAAAGTTTTCAAAGGAGTTCAGACTTCCAATCAAAAGGCTCACAAAAAGAGCTGCTGACTGGCTTAAAAACTACGATTTTCCTGGAAACGTTAGAGAGCTTGAAAACATAATACTACGAGCCATGTTAACTTCACCCCTTGACGTAATAGATATTGAAGATTTAATGATAAAACCAAGTAAGGAAAACCCAAACTTTGAGGAAGCCATAGATGAATTTGTCACAACGATTTTTACTGTAGAGCAGAAAGAACCAAATAACCTGTATGAGATGGTTATAAAAACGGCTGAAAAGATACTAATCAGCAAGGTCCTAAAGTTTACAAAGTGGAACCAGGTAAAGGCATCAAAAGTTCTTGGAATTCATAGAAATACCTTAAGAGCGAAAATTAAAGAGTTGGGAATAGAAATTCCAAAGAAGAAGATATAAATTTCACTCCTAAATCTTCCTAAGGAGAGTTGCCATGGGAATGACCATAACAGAGAAAATTCTTGCCAAGCATGCTGGGAAAGAGGTAGTTCATCCTGGTGAACTTATAATGTGTAAAGTAGACGTTGCTCTTGCAAACGACATAACAGCTCCAATAGCGATAAAGCAGTTCAAAAGCATTGGAGCAAAGGAAGTTTGGGATAAGGATAAAATAGCTCTTGTCCCGGACCATTTTACCCCGGCAAAGGATATAAAGTCAGCAGAACAAGTTAAGATGATGAGGGAATTTGCCAGAGAATTTAACATAACGAACTTCTGGAGCGAAGGAAGGGTTGGAATTGAGCACGCTCTCCTTCCTGAGCAGGGAATAGTCCTTCCGGGAGACGTTGCTATTGGAGCGGACTCACACACGTGCACCTATGGAGCTCTTGGCGCTTTCTCAACCGGAGTTGGCTCAACAGATATGGCTTATGCATGGCTAACTGGAGAAGTCTGGTTTAAAGTTCCTGAACAGATGAAGTTTATATACTACGGGAAAAGGCAAAAATGGGTATCAGGAAAGGACTTCATCCTCTACGTAATTGGAATGATAGGCGTTGATGGTGCCCTCTATAAAACAATGGAACATACTGGAGAAGCTATAAGAGAACTTCCAATGGATGACAGGTTCACAATCTGCAACATGGCAATTGAAGCAGGAGCAAAAAATGGAATTATTGAACCTGATGAAAAAACTCTTGAATACGTGAAAGGAAGAGCTAAAAGAGATTATGAGTTTTTCAAAAGCGATGAAGATGCAAACTATAAAGAAGTCTTTGAAATAGACGTATCAAAAATAGAACCTCAAGTTGCCTTCCCCCATCTTCCATCAAATACAAAACCTGTATCAGAAGCAACCAATGTAAAGATTGACCAGGTTGTTATCGGTTCATGCACAAATGGAAGAATAAGTGACTTGAGAATAGCAGCTCATATTATGAAGGGGAAAAAGGTTAATTCTAACGTTCGCTGCATTGTAATTCCTGCAACGCAGGAAATATATAAACAGGCTGTTGATGAAGGACTTATCGATATCTTCATAGACGCCGAGTGTGTTGTTTCAACACCAACATGTGGTCCATGCCTTGGTGGACATATGGGAATACTCGCAAAAGGTGAAAAAGCAATAGCAACAACCAACAGAAACTTTGTTGGCAGAATGGGACATCCTGAAAGTGAAGTTTACCTCTCAAGTCCAGCAGTTGCTGCAGCATCAGCAATCATGGGAAGAATAGC
>CAZJFY010000072.1:0-5272 GCA_964545225.1 uncultured bacterium
TCATAGGTGGATATCTCCTTTTTGTAATTTTCAAAGGTTATTGTGAAGTGTCCACATTCTGTTTAAACTCCAACAGCTTTTAAAAAGTTACCTTAATATTCCCTTCTGTAAACAAAATTTGCTAAATCAATAAGTACTTTAACTTTACTTTTATCAAACAGATCAAGAAATGAAATTGCCCTATCAATCTCTTCCCTTGCTCTCTTCCTTGAGCCTTCAACACCAAAGAAAGTAACAAACGTAACCTTTCCCCTTTCCATATCTGAACCAACGCTTTTACCCAATTTCTCTTTACTTCCAACAACATCAAGCACATCATCAATTATTTGAAAGGCAAGACCAATCCCATCACCATACTTCCTCAAGGCGTTAATCTCCTCCTCACTTCCTCCACCTGAAATCCCTCCAGAAACAACCGAAGCAGTTATTAACCTCCCGGTCTTGTGCCGATGAATAAACAGAAGCTCATCCAAGGATACATCACCCTTTCCCTCTGCATCCATATCACACTGCTGACCTAAAACCATGCCAAGCATACCGGAAGCTTCCGAAACTTCCCTGATAATTCTTAGCTTTCTACTACAGTCAAACTCCCAGTTAGCAAGAACTTCAAATGCCCTGTTTAAGAGAGCATCACCTGCAAGTATTGCTGTTGCATCTCCAAATTTAACCCAGGTAGTTGGGTGACCCCTTCTCAACTTATCGTTATCCATTGCCGGAAGATCATCATGGACAAGTGAATAGGTGTGAATCATCTCAATTGCACACGCAGGAACTAAAGCATCATCTGTAGAACCACCGACAGCCATACATGAAGCAATACAAAGAGCAGGCCTAAACCTCTTTCCACCAACAGTAAGGGAGTAAATAACTGCATCATACAGCTTAAAGCCATACTTTGGACTCTCCGGAATAAGCTCCAACAACTTCTTATCCACTGAAATGGAAACCTCTTTCAAAAAATCCTCAACACGCATTAGAAGAACCTTTTCTCCTCTCCTTTTAACAGTCTAACTATGTTTGACCTATGCCTTAAAATTACAACTAAAGAACCAAAAATAACGAGAGTTAAATCAAGAACATTCCTTGAACAGGAAAAGTAGAAGAAAAGTGGAAAGAACAAAGAAGAGATAATTGAACCCAATGAAACAAACCTCGTCAAAAGAACAACTGCAAGAAACAGGAGAAGCGATAGAAAAGTGGCTTTTGGAGACACAATGATAAACACGCCCAACGATGTAGCAACACCTTTTCCCCCCTTAAATCCCATGAACGGCGAAAAACAATGTCCCAAAATAGCAAGTATTCCTGATAGTATCCGTACCGTTAAAGGATATCCCAAGTAACCGAGCAAAAAAACCGGAATAGCTCCCTTTAAAGCATCAAGTACAAGAACAACAAGACCGTATTTCTTCCCAAGAACCCTGGAAACGTTAGTTGCACCAATATTCCCGCTTCCGCTCTCCTTAACATCTATTCCCTTAAATCTCCCAATAAGATATCCAAATGGTATTGAACCCAAAAGAAAGGAGAAAAGTAAAATCCCAATCACCTTAATCCCCTTTTAAACTTTAGAAAGTAATTCAATCCAGAAATAACAGCAACCAAAGCGGAGATAACCATGAAAACTTCACCGGCAAGACTGAACCCTGACAAAAGTAAAGTTACTGAAAGTACTATTAAAAACGTTTTAATCTTCCCTGATCTATCTGCTGGTATTATTACCCCTTTGGAGGCTGCAACTGCCCTTAACCCCGTAACTGCCTGCTCCCTTGCAACAATGAGTATAACTGAAATTGGATCACACAAGTTTACATAGGAAAGAGAGATAAGAACAGAAGTAGTAAGGATTTTATCAGCAATCGGATCAAGAAGCATTCCTACACCAGTAACACCATTATACTTCCTTGCAATATACCCATCAAGATAATCAGTTAAAGCTGACAGGAGGAAAAAGAAAAGGGAAGCAATGTAAATTCTCTTAATGATGAGAAAAACAATTAAGGGAATTAATGCTACTCTAAATCCAGTTAGAACATTAGGTACTCTCTTCACCCTTTAAATCCTCATAGGCATAATCACACACTTAAGGTTTGGATCCTGAGGAGAAACCAACAGAACTTGAGTTGTCGGAGTGTCAAGGAAAAGCTCAATATCTCCTTTCTCAAAACTTGCAACAGCTTCAGAAAGGTGAACTACATTAAACCCAATTTCAAAGCTTTCTCCAGAATAATCGGCTGGAATCTCAACAACAGCCTCCTCTCCAGTTTCAGCTTTAGTATGCAATACCATGGATTTAGGGGACAACTTTAAAACAACCGGTCTCACATCTTCCTTATCAAAAATTACCGATACCTCCCTCAAAGATGTTAAGAACTCATCTCTATCAACAGCACACTTCAAAGGGTTACTTTCCGGAATAACTGCAAGGTAGTTAGGATACTCTCCCTCAATTACTGAGCTTGATAAAAACGTATCTTCAAATTTAAAGAAAACCTGATTTTCAGAGGAAGAGATGGAAACCTCACTGCTCGAAGGTAGCAGTTTCTTTATCTCAGAAAATACTCTTCTCGGAACGATAATGCCAAACTCCGGAACTGAAGCCTGTATCTCAAAAAGAGAAAGCCTATGTCCATCGGTTGCAACAACATGAATCCTATTACCAAGAGAGGTCAGGTAAACTCCCGTTAATATGTACCTCGTTTCATCCTTCCCAACTGCATAAAGCACTTTCCTTAAAGCCCTATCAAACTGTGCGGAGGGAATGCTAATAGGATTTTGTCCTTCAAACTTAACTTCTGGAAACTCCTCAACCGGTAATGTGGAAAGGGTAAAACTCGAATTTGATGAGCGGACTTTCAAAACTTCCCCCTCAAGGTTTAACTCAACTTCACTTCCTGAAAGGCTGGATGAAATCTTCAAAAGCTTAAAGGCGTTCACTGTAGCCCTTCCAGGTTCCTCAATAGTACACTTGGTGCTTGTAGTTATACCTATTTCCAGATCCGTTGACGTCAATTTCAAATCCGAATCTTGAGCTTCCATTAAAATGTTAGAAAGTATTGGAATATGTCCTTTTTTATCCGCAGCTGAAGCAACCTTTTTCACAGACTCCCTTAACTTAATCTTATCTATTCTTATTCTCATAAAACCTCCTGTAAATTAGTAGTAAGAGTAAAGAGCATGTTTTTTGTGCATCTGCTTAATAAGTCTTTAGTAATTTTACAACAATGCAGGGTTACCTGTGGAGTAATCTGTGGATAAGCTTGTGGATAAGTATCACTTATCCACAAAAATCCGTATTAGCCTGTGGATAACCTGAGAAATGGTGTTTTTTTATCCACAGGGAAGGAGATATCCACAGAGATATCCACAGGCTCTATCCACACCTGCTGTGGATAAGTTAGTCTGTGCTTTGTATTTCAAGTGTTAGAACGCCTTCAATCTCCATTATGATCTGATTTATCTCTTGATCTTTTTTCCTGAGGTTTTCAATTTTGTTGAATGCGTGCATTACTGTTGTGTGGTCATCCCTGTTGAATGCTGAGGCAATCTTTGGGAAGGAATAGTTGCCGTACTTCCTGCAGAGATACATTGCTATCTGTCTTGCAAGAGCAACTTTCTTCTTTCTTGAGCTACTGCAGAGGTCCTCTTCCTTAATATCGAACTTTGAGGAGACAAGGGTCTTTATCCTGTCAAAGGGAAGTGGCTCTGAGTATTGGCTGGATTTGCTTATTCCAAACATCTCATTTATAAGTTTCTCATCTATCGGTCTTCCTTCAAGCTGTGCTTTTGCCTTGAGCTTTAAAAGTGAGCCCTCAAGCTGCCTTATGTTTGACTGTATTTTCATGGCAAGGAGCCTTAATACCTCATCAGTTACATTGATTCCTTCAATTTCAGCTTTTTTTCTCAGGATCGCAATTCTCGTTTCAAAGTCTGGAGGTTGTATATCTGCTATAAGCCCCCATTCAAATCTACTCTTGAGCCTTTCCGTTAGCATAGGAATGTCCTTAGGAGGTCTGTCGCTTGTAAGGACAACTTGCTTTCCATTATCATAGAGGGCGTTGAACGTATGGAAAAATTCAATCTGCGTTCGGTCTTTTCCGCTTATGAACTGGATATCGTCAATGAGAAGGACATCAACGGTTCTGTACTTTTCTCTAAATGAAGGCATCCTATCGTTTCTGAGAGATTCTATTAAATCGTTCATGAAACTCTCTGTTGTAATGTAAACAACGTTTTTCTCAGGAGACATCCCTTTTATGAAGTTACCTATGGCTTGCATCAGGTGGGTTTTTCCAAGCCCCACTCCCCCATAGATGAATAATGGGTTATAGGCCTTTCCGGGGTTTTCCGCTACTGCCATAGCAGCTGCGTGGGCAAACTGATTGCTGGCTCCAACAATGAAGTTCTCAAAGGTATACTTTGGATTTAGGTTTGATTCTATTCTTTCCTGCTTTTCCCTTTCTGGAAGGGATAGTTCAAGTTGAACAGGTTTGCTTTCATCCGAGTGAACTATGGAGATGTTGAGGTTCCTGTTAAAAGCTTTTTCCACGGCTTCTTTTAGCAAGGATAGATAGTTCCTCTCCAAGAACTCCTTTATTATCTTATCCTTTGCTTTCAACGTTATTGTTGTGTTATTGACAGAAATTAGTTCAAGCTCCTTAAACCAGGTTTTAAATATGTGAGGTTTAACTGTTTTCTTTATTTCATTCAGGCTCTTTTCCCAGAGAACTTCCACTTTCAAGAACCTCCCCATAGATCTTCATGTATGCGTTAACCATTTTATCAACTGAGAAATTCTCTCTTGAGAAAGCAAGAGCATTGTGTACCAAAGTTTTCCTTAGCTCTGGGGTCTTTAAAAGCCTTGAAATTCCGAATGCAAGACCTTCAGGGTCTCTTTTTTTGACGAGAATTCCTGTTTTCTCATTCTTTACAACTTCGCTTACACCCCCGACATCTGTTGCTACAACAGGCTTTTCAAGTATCATTGCTTGGAGGATTGATCCTCCTATCCCTTCATTGTCAGATGAAAGAACGAAAAGGTCAAACGCGGCTATGTAGTTCTGAATGTCCTTTTTAAATCCTAATAGTTTTATTTTATTCATTAAATTGTATTTTTCTATTAAAGTTTGAAGTTCCCTCCTCAAATATCCCTCTCCCACTATCAGGAAGACAGCTTCCGGGAATTCTCTTAAAACCAGCTTTGCTGCTTCAATGAGGGTTTTCTGGTTTTTCTGTTCGGTTAAAGCTCCAACATTTCCAATTATAGGGC
>CAZJFY010000073.1:0-5227 GCA_964545225.1 uncultured bacterium
ATCAACAACAAATGCAGATATCATCGTTTTCTGCGGCGTTTACTTTATGGCAGAAACAGCTAAAATCCTTAATCCTGATAGAAAAGTTCTAATCCCTTATTACAAAGCAGGATGCCTCATGGCAGATATGGCTATCGTTGAGGAATTGAGGGAATTTAAAAGGAACAATCCAAACTGTGCAGTTGTTACCTACGTAAATAGCTCAGCAGACATAAAGGCAGAATCCGATATATGTTGCACATCTGCAAATGCCTTGGAAATTGTTAACAGTCTAAAAGAAGAGAAAATAGTTTTCCTTCCGGACAAAAACCTTGGAGAATATGTCTCGGAAAACTCTGAAAAGGAAATTGTTCTCTGGAGTGGGTACTGTCCAATTCACCAGAAACTTACAGAAGAACACTTAATAGAACTGAGAAAAAAATACCCGAGAGCCTTACTGGTTGCCCATCCAGAATGCAGGAAAGGTGTAAGGGATATGGCCGACTTTATAGGGAGTACATCTCAAATTGTTAACTGCGTTAAAAACACAACCGCATCCCAGGTAATTGTTGGAACGGAAAAAGGCGTTATTCACCAGCTTAAAAAGGTAAGACCTGAAATTGAGTATATACCTGCCTACAGCGAGTTCCTGTGTGACCAGATGAGGATGATAACCCTTGAAAGAGTGCTAAAATCACTTCAGCATGACCAATTTGAAGTAAAAGTAAGTGAGGAGATTGCAAGCAAGGCAAGAAAAGCTATTGAAAAAATGCTATTTACATAAAGAGGATAACTATGAAAGAGTTTAAAGCAAAGCAAAACCTAATGCTTTTCCTAATTCCAGGAATAATAGATTTAACTTTGATAATTATAGGAATACTATCTACTGGAATTGCAAGGTACATTTTCCTTGGAGTTGCTGCAGCATTCCTTGGAATAATCATATATCAGGCAAGGCCAATTTTCAGAAATTACTGTCTAATATTAACGCCAAGAGAGATTAAAATACTGGACTTGAGAGGAAAAACTGTAAGAAAAGTTGATTGGAAAAAAGTTGAAGGAGTTGCTGCAGGGTACAAGAAACTGCTCTTCATTTACATGTACAGTTTTTACTTCAGGGTGAAAGGTGAAGAGGATATTAACTTCTTGCTCAACTCAAGACAGGTAGATTTATCACAAAAACTGAAAAACTTTGTTAAAGTTTTCGTTAGAAGGAATATACCTGTTCAGGTTGTTAAACCTTGAGGAAAAAATGAAAGAAACATCAACAAGAATAGTTTTGCATTTTCCCAAGGAAACCTGGGATAAGCCAGTTATATATAAACTTGTAAAAGAGTTTGATCTAATAGTGAACATATTACGTGCCCAGATTCTTCCGAGGATGGAAGGATCTGCAGTAATTGAACTAAAAGGAGAAAAGGGGAAAATTGGTGATGCAATAAAGTTCTTAAAAACCCTGAAAATTCAAATCAGACCCCTTGAACTTGATATATTTCGAGAAGATGAAAAGTGCATCCACTGCGGAGCATGTATTGCTCCATGCCCAACAAATGCTTTCTACCTTGATGAGAAAACCTTTCGAGTTGAATTTAACAAGGATAAATGCGTTGGCTGCGGACACTGTATACCTGCATGCCCTCTAAGGATTATATACTCTCCTGAATTCTAATCAAAAATTTGTTACAATTGGCAAGTTAATTCAATTTGGGGAGAGGATTGTCGGAGGAGTTTTCCATAGAAAATTTTCCAGTAGCCTTTGCAATTAAAGTAAAGGAAGGGGATAAGTTTATCTTTGAACGTGCAAATAGCTCTTTTTGCAGGCTTTTCCATGTTAGAGAAGCTATAAAGGGGAAGGATAATAAACAAGTATTCAAAAGGGAATGTCTTAAATTCTTCTCCGAATTTGAAGGAAAGGTCATAAAGAATGGTTATGGAAGAGAGTACATGGAGTGCAACAATAAATATATCCTAATAAAAGGTAAGATCTCGGAAGATGGGAACAAGATTTACTTCACAGCAGTAAACATTACAGACTTCATGAGTGAAAAGGAGAAGCTTAAAAAGAAGCTTAACACAGACTACTTAACCAAGGCCTTTACAAGAAGGTACGGCATCAACTTCCTTAAAAGCATGGTTTACTTTTCAAGGTCAAATAACGTGCCACTGTCAGTACTGATGTTAGATATAGATAACTTTAAACCGATAAACGATAAATTTGGCCACATCTGTGGAGATTATGTCTTAAGGAAGATATCTCAAACCATTAAGTCAAAAATCAGAAGCTTTGACGTCGTTATAAGGTATGGAGGTGAGGAGTTCCTAATTGTTCTTCCATTTACAACCAAGGAAAGTGCCGCTGAAATAGCTGAAAGGATTAGAAAAGCAATTGAAGATAGCTCTTTCAACTGCAATGAGAACACTATAAAACTCACTGTGAGCATTGGAGCATGTCAGTTCGATGGTGACTGTAACCTCGAAGATTTGATTAAGAAAGCTGATGAAAACCTGTATATGGCAAAGAGAGAAGGGAAGAACCGTGTTTACATAAAGTAGCAGGGATGATACCCCTGCTAAAACTTTATCTCCTCCTCCGGATAAGCACGAACCTTATGTATGGATATGTCGCTACCGTTAAACTCCTCTTCCTGAGAGAGTCTAAGCCCCATAACAATGTCAAGGAGCTTATAGAGTAGAAATCCTGAAACTAAAGCATAGATGATAGTCAAACCTGCTCCAAATAACTGGGAAATAAAAGAAACACCCCCAAGACCTCCAAAGAGTTTATACCCAAATATTCCCGCAGCTATACCTCCCCACACTCCATTTATCCCATGGAGCGGCCAGACACCCAAAACATCATCAATTCTCAATTTCTCCTGTTCCCAGATAAAGGCTTTTACAAATATCACAGCTGCAATAACTCCTATAAAGAAAGCTGCTATAGGGTTTACAACATCGGAACCGGCACATATAGCCACAAGTCCGGCTAAAGCACCGTTGTGGATAAATCCGGGATCGTTCTTTCCAAAAACAGTTGCACCAACAACCCCACCAGCCGTTGCCAAAAGGGAATTAACTGCAACGAGACCGGATATGGTTTCAATGCTCTGTGAACTCATGACGTTGAAACCAAACCAGCCAAGAACCAATATCCAGCTTCCAAGGGCAAGGAAGGGTATGTTGCTAACCGGTATGGGCCTTGACTTACCCTTTACATACCTTCCCATCCTCGGACCAAGAATCAATATAGCAGGTAGAGCAATCCAACCTCCAAGTCCATGCACAACCATTGAACCTGCAAAGTCATGTACAGGAGCACCTGTCAGTTTCTCAACCAGACCCTGAAACCATGGAGACCACCTTTCCCCCCATACAAGAGCTTCAAAAACCGGGTAAACTATGCCGGCAAGGAAGAAACCTGCCGTTATGTAAGGCTTGAACTTAATCCTTTCAGCAACACCTCCTGAAACTATGGCGGATATGCATGCTGCAAACATGAGCAGAAAGAAAAACCTTACAAGTTCAAAGCCTTTATCACTTACCAAAGAGGAAGCATCCCTAACAAAGCACACTTTATGTGCAATAGGATATCCAATCAGGTAATAAGCAACAGTAGCAACTGAAACGTCAACAAGTATCTTTACCAAAGCGTTAACCTGATTCTTCTTCCTTACCGTACCAACTTCTAAAAAAGCAAAACCCGCATGCATAGCCAAGATCATGACCGCACCGGCAAGAAGGTAAAGGACATTTAAAGACTGAATTAATTGCTTTAGACCATCCTCTAACATCATTTTGACCTCCAGATAGGGTTTCTAAACCTTCATAATAGCAGGATATATGCCACAATTAAACCCTTAACTTTCGTATAATCTTCGGCAGGAGGAATCAATGAAGGGATTTACACTAATAGAAGTTCTAATAGTGCTTTTAATAGTTGCCATAGCAGGTTTCCTTGCTTTCCCCTCACTAACTAACAGAATAGATAGAGAGGTTAACTTCTTCAACGAGCTAAACCAGACAGCCGGGCAACTTTCCCTTTTATCAGGAAACCAGACTATCTGCGTAAACTTTGCAGATAACACGATAAGTATATCTGGAACGTTACTGAAATCACCCTATAAAGTAGAGTATCTATTATCTCCATCAATACTCATCTCATCCAAATTCTCAGAGAGAAAATGCCTTAATTTCTCTCAACAACCTACTGTTGTTTCCATAATTTTCAGCAAAGAAAAGGATACATTCATTGGATATACCATATTAACGTCAACTGGAAGTGCGATAAAGCAGGAACTTGATGAGGCTGAAATGGAAACATTCAAGGACAAAATATATAAAGGGAGGGTACTTGAATGGTTCAAGCATCATTGATTCTTCTCCTGATAGTGGTAATATTACTTTTCCTATTTACACTGAAAGTTCACTTTTTAACAAAAGACCTTATTGAGAAGCTTGAGGAAATTGAAGTAAAGCTGCTGAAGATGGAAAACAAGCTGTCATCTGTGGAGGAAAAGGAAGCATACCTTGAAAGCAACCTAAGAATGGCAATCAGTAAAATTAGCAAGCTCGGAGGAGAAGAATGAAAGACTTTATTTCCATGTTAGATGCAGATAACCTTTTCATTGAAAACATAATAAGCTTAACTTTTACTCTTAAGGAGAAACAGAAAAGAGGAGAGGAGTACACTCCGCTTAAAGGGAAAACGGCTGCTCTAATATTCGAGAAACCATCAACAAGAACGAGAGTCTCCTTCGATGTCGGGATATATCAGCTTGGAGGATACGGAATATACATGGATACCCGGGGATCCCAAATTGGAAGGGGGGAACCTATAAAGGACACTGCACGAGTTCTTTCAAGATACGTTGATTTCATTGTGATAAGGACTTTCCATCAAAGCAACGTTGAAGAATTGGCACGGTTCTCTGAAGTTCCGGTGATAAATGCCCTAACAGATGAAGAGCACCCCTGTCAGGTTTTATCTGACCTTTTCACAATAAAAGAGTTCCTCGGAAAATTGAAGGGAGTAAAAGTTGCTTACATAGGTGATGGAAACAACATGTGTAATTCATGGCTCATAGCAGCGGCAACAGTTGGGATGGACCTTTCCGTTGCAACTCCAGAAGTGTATGAACCGCTAAAACTTTACATTGAAAAAGCAAAGGAAATAGCTTCCAGGACCGGAAGTAAAATAACTGTAACAAACGATCCCGTAGAAGCTGTAAAGGATGCAGATATCATTTAC
>CAZJFY010000074.1:0-5138 GCA_964545225.1 uncultured bacterium
TTAAAGTCCGCAAAATATCATCCCTTTTCATCTTATCTCACCTTTCAAAACATTAAAAACTTAACTTCCAAATATATATTAAGATAATTAGAAGTCTTCATTAAATTTTACCGATTTCTTTCATTATTCAATGCCTATTCTCTCTTAACCAAATCCTTGAAAACATACAAGGTTTTCTGCATCAATTATATCCAAACCGTACAGGATTCAGATATGTAAAATTGTTGATGTTCATACCTATCTTTTCTATACTTCTCATGCAAAGTTGGATAAGTTCACGTTTCCAAACTACCATAACTTTCAGGAGGCAGAATGAACATCAAGCTATTAAAAGCTGACATAAGTAAAATAAAATCCGATGCTTTAGTATTAGGAGCATACAAGGGAGTAAAATTCTCAAGCTCAGGAAAACGGTTCAAAGGTTTGAAAGAGATTGTTAAAGACCTTGGGTTTAAGGGAGAATTAGGAGAAGCAGCCATAGTCCCCTGGAGAGAAAACTACAAAAACATAATTGTTGTTGGTCTTGGCGAAAAGCAGAAACTGACAGAGGAATCAATAAGGACTGCAGCGAAAAAAGCTCTTGATAAAGCAAAATCCTCAAAACTGAAATCAGTTGTATCTGAACTTTTAGGAGAGGATAAGCTAAAAGGGTTATCTGCAAAAGCAATCTCTGAAGGATTTATCATCGGAAACTACGAATTCAATAAGTATAAGGAGAAAAAGGAAGAAGGGAAAATAGAAGAAATTACAGTCATATCAAACGAAGATTACACGAGTGAATTTGAACTTGGAAAAATCCTTTCCCTTTCAGTAAACTATGCAAGGGACATTGCCAATGAACCTGGAAACGTTGTAAATCCCGTAAGCCTGTCTGAAATAGCTGTTGACCTTTCAAAACAGTACAACCTTGAAATTGAGGTATTCGATGAGAACAGACTAAAAGAAGAGAAAATGGTAGGAATACTCAGCGTTGGAATGGGTAGTAAAACTCCCCCAAGGTTTATACATATCTGTTACAAACCAAAAAAACCGAAGAAAAAGGTGGTTGTTATAGGCAAAGGGATAACCTTTGACAGTGGAGGTTTAAACATAAAGCCTGAACAGTTCATGAAAAAGATGAAATCTGACAAATCTGGAGCCTGTGCAGTGCTTGGGATAATGAAGGCAATTGGAGAACTTAAACCAGATATTGAAGTTCATGGACTTATACCAGCTGCTGAAAATATGCCTGATGGAAAAGCTTTTAGACCTGATGACATAATAACGTTTAAAAATGGCAAAAGCGTTGAAATACACAGTACAGATGCAGAGGGAAGGCTAATTCTTGCAGATGCTCTTATATATGGTTCTGAACTTAAGCCTGATATTATGATTGATATGGCAACATTAACAGGTGCATGCGTTGTAGCACTTGGCAACTATACATCTGGACTCTTCACAGATGATGAAAAGCTTTCAAAACTCCTTCTCAACCTGTCAGAGCGAACAGGAGAAAAGATGTGGAGACTCCCACTTGATCCTGATCTTAACGAGGATATAAAGGGAACTTTCAGCGATCTTCAAAATGTTGGGAAAACAAGGTATGGGGGAGCTATAACAGCAGCTCTTTTCCTTAAAAACTTCGTTGGAAACGATGTTAAAAACTGGGCTCACATTGACATTGCAGGACCTGCTTTCCTTGACAAACCCTGGAAATACTATTCGGCAGGAGCAACAGGACAACCTGTTAGAACAATTGTTGAACTCATAAAGGGCATGGAAAAATGAACAGAACTTTAAAAAGCTTAAAACCCTATCCCATGGACGAGCTTAACAGGGCAAAGGAAAAGCTTAAAAAAGAAGGAAAGAAGATTTACGATTTCGGAACCGGAGATCCGAAAGAACCAACTGATGAGAAAATAAGAAAAGCCCTTATAAACGCAGTTCCGGAAATCAGCCAATATCCCTCAGTAAAGGGAAGAAAGGATTTAAGAGAAGCAATCTCAAAGTGGCTTGATAAGAGGTTTAAAGTAAAACTCAACCCTGAAACTCAGATTATCCCCTCTTCCGGTTCAAAGGAAGCAATATTTCACTTTCCCTTAGTTTTCATTAACACAGATTCCGAAAAGAAGAGAGTCATATACGGAACACCAGGTTACCCGGTTTATGAAAGGGGAACGCTCTTTGCAGAAGGAATTCCAACTCCGCTTATTCTTAAAGAGAAGGATGGGTTCTTACTGAAATTGGACAAGCTCTCCCCTCAAATATTACAGGAAACAGCTATTGTCTGGATAAATTACCCTCATAATCCAACCGGAGCAATTGCACCAAGAACCTACTTAGAAGACATATACTCAATATGTCAGGAAAATAACATTATTCTATGTTCAGATGAATGTTATACAGAAATATACTACGATAAAAAACCCTTATCTATACTTGAAATTTCAACCAAAGGTGTTGTCGCATTTCACTCCTTATCAAAAAGAAGTGGCCTCACAGGGTACAGATCAGGATTTATCGCTGGAGACGAAAGCATAGTTCTCGAATATCTTAAGTATAGATCATCTTTTGGTGTAGGTTCTCCAGATTTCATTCAACAAGCAGCAAAAGTGGCGTGGTCTGATGAAAATCATGTTAGAGAAAGGAGAAAGATCTTTGCCGAAAAGAGAAAACTCTTTATTAGTTTCTTCAAGGAAATAGGACTTAAATTTCTCCAGCCAGAGGCGACTTTTTACTTTTGGGTCAAAACTCCAAAAGGAATTAGCTCCAAGGAATACGCTCTAAAGCTTCTAAACTATGGTATAGTTATCTCTCCAGGAGATTTCTTTGGAAAAGGTGGAGAGGGTTTCTTCAGAATAGCACTTGTTCCAACTCTTAAGGAATGCAGAGAAGCTATTGATGTGTGGAGAAACGCTCATAAAAATATCCTAAAAGGATGAAGCCTTGAAGATTAGAGAGAAGAAAACCTATTTTTCAGAAATAATTCTATCTCCGATCCTTGACCTATCGCTCATGCTTGTTATCTTCCTTGCAGTTACAACTGAGTTTCTCTCCGGTGGAGAGATTAAGGTTCAAGTTCCAAAGGGAGGAGCAGCAATCACCCAACGTATAAGCGTCGAGAAGATAACCATAGATAAATGGGGAAAGGTTTTCTACAAGGGGAAAACTTATCCGGATGTATCGGAAATAATTTCAAAACTACCAAAAGATTGCAGGGTTTACATAAAAGCAGACAGAGAAACTCCATATATGTACATATTTTCCGTTCTCGACAAGCTGAGAAAAGCTAACGTTAAGAAAATCTCCCTTATCGGAGAAAGGACAGATTGATCTGTACATGTTTGACAAGAAGCGTTAAGGAAACAGTAGAACTTGGAAAGAGCATAGGAAACAGTCTAACCAGAGGAGCAATAGTAATTCTTGAAGGAAACCTTGGATGTGGAAAAACCGCTCTTGCAAGAGGAATAGCTATAAGCTTAGGAATACCTGAAGATGAAATTTCAAGTCCCTCATTTTCCATAGTCCATGAATATGATAATCTAATCCATATTGATCTTTACAGAGTTGATGAGAAATCACTTCATGACATTGGAATTGAAGAGCTTTTAGAAGATGATGAAAGAGTCAAAGTCATTGAATGGATAAAGGGAATCGAAATTGATAAATCAAGATTTCAGGTTATAAAGGTGAACTGTGAATTTAAATCTGAAAATGAGAGGGTTTTCAAGATAGAAGATTCAGGCGGAGCAGTTTGTAGAAAGTTAAAAAATTCAGGGAGGTTGATATGTCAAGAATAGCAAACATCAAAGCAAGAGAAGTTCTTGATTCAAGAGGGAACCCAACGGTTGAAGTTGACGTTTACCTTGAAAGTGGAGCTTTTGGAAGAGCAGCAGTGCCAAGTGGGGCTTCAACGGGAGAAAAAGAAGCTTTAGAGTTGAGGGACAATACTCCAGACAGATACCATGGAAAAGGAGTTAGAAGAGCGGTAAGGAACATAAATGAGGAGATAGCACCAGCTTTAATAGGGCTTGAATCAACTGAACAGGCAAACATTGACAGGCTTATGATTGAACTTGATGGAACGGACAACAAAAGTAACCTGGGTGCAAATGCAATTCTTGGAGTTTCAATGGCGGTCTGCAGAGCATCCGCAGAGGAACTTGGTCTTCCTCTTTTCAGATACATAGGAGGCACTAATGCAAAGGAACTCCCGGTCCCAATGATGAACATAATTAATGGTGGTGTACACGCTGACAACAATCTTGACATTCAAGAATTTCTAATAATGCCGGTTGGAGGAGAAAACTTCTCAGAATCCTTAAGGATAGGAGTTGAGGTTTACCATACACTTAAGAAAGTCCTCAAAAGCATGGGGCATTCAACAAACATTGGAGATGAAGGAGGATTTGCACCAAATCTTTCCTCAAATGAAGAAGCCATTCAGGTAATAATGAGAGCAGTTGAGGAAGCAAACTATACTCCGGGGGAGGATGTTCTTATTGCCTTAGATGCTGCATCATCTGAATTTTACAAAGGGGATGGGAAGTATGAACTCTCAGGTGAAGGAAAAATACTTGATAGGGAAGGACTTGTTGAGTTCTACTCCAAACTCCTTGAAAAATACCCAATAATCAGCATAGAGGACGGCATGGCTGAAGATGACTATGAAGGATGGAAAATACTGACCTCAACTCTTGGAAGTAGAGTCCAGCTTGTCGGCGATGACGTATTTGTTACAAACACAGATCTTCTTAGAATAGGGATAAGGGAAAAATTTGCAAACTCCATACTGATAAAGCTCAACCAGATAGGAACTGTAACGGAAACCCTTGATGCAATTGAAATGGCCAAAAGGGCAAAGTACACAACTGTTATATCCCACAGGTCAGGTGAAACTGAAGATCCATTCATAGCTGACCTTGCAGTGGCAGTGAATGCAGGACAGATAAAAACAGGAGCCCCGGCAAGGAGCGAAAGAAACGCTAAGTATAATCAGCTTATAAGAATTGAGGAAACGCTTAACGGTTCAGCTGTATTCAGAGGAACTGAAGTATTTTACAACTTAGAATTTTAGAGGTAACCGTGAAAGTAGAGCCGGGGAAACCGCTTAAAGGAACACTAAGAGTTCCTTCAGACAAATCAATATCCCACAGAGC
>CAZJFY010000075.1:0-5103 GCA_964545225.1 uncultured bacterium
GGTACTAAGGATCAGTTTGAGAATTTGAAAAGCTTGGTTATTGGTAAAAGCGTTTAGGGAGGATGTTATGACTTTAAGGCAGATAGTGTATACCCTTATAATACTGGCTATTATCATCGGAGTGACTTTCTTTGCAGTTTCAAACTTTCAGGATGTTGATGCAACAATACCGTTAATTGGGACATTTCACACAAAACTCTTTGTGGTCATAGTTCTCTCTTTTGCAGCTGGTTACTTTTCAAGCTCCCTTATAGCTTTCCTATCAAGGCTCCTATCAAGGCCTGAAAAGAGGAAAACGGAAAAGGAAGAGAGCGAGGTTGATGTTGAGAATAGACCTGTTTCTTAAGCTTTCAAGAGTTGTGAAGAGGAGAAGTCAGGCAAAGGAACTTTGTGATGAAGGGGTTGTTAAGGTAAATGGCAAAGTTGTAAAGTCTTCAAAAGAAATTAGAGAGGGAGATATTGTTGAGGTAGATTCTGTAATGAGGTATCTGAGGTTTAAAGTAAACAGAGTTCCAGTTAGAAAGAATGTTTCCAGGAAGGAAGCAAGGGAGCTTATAACTATTGAAGAGGATGTTAGAAAGGATATTAAGGAGATCATAGACCTAATTTGAGATGATGTTTACTGAATCGGTTTTTCACAATCTAAACGATGATTGGGAAGTTTTTACCGTTAAGGAAGGTGGAAGCTACAAAGTATTAAGCAGTAAAGCTTTTTTAGAGAAACTTTCCTCTATCCAGACAAGCATTGCTGATTTACGTTGTAACGATAGAGTTGTTATATGTATGGAAAACAGGCCTGAATGGATTGCTTCCCTCTTTGCAGTTTTCTTTAAAGGTGCAGTGGCAGTTCCATTAGATTACATGCTTTCTGAAGAGGAAATTTTTAACGTTCTTAGAGATTGTCAGCCCAGGTGTGTTGTTACATCAAGTGAAAATTTTGGGAAGGTTGATAAGGCTGCAAGTAGTATGGGGTACCCTGTTAAGATTATTAACGTTGACCAGATTGATAAAGCTTCAACTTCTATTGAGTTTGTTAATAGAAACCCTGATGATTTAGCATTAATTCTTTATACTTCGGGTACAACAGGGAATCCCAAAGGAGTAATGCTGACTTTCAAGAATTTAAATCACAATGTTGAAGCAGTTAGGAAGTTGGGATTTCTTGATGAAAGAGATAGATTCTTAGCTATACTTCCTTTTCATCATACATATCCTCTTTTAACGACGGCAATACTCCCTCTTGCTCTTAAAATGCACCTTGTGTTTCTTGAGAAACTTACTCCTTCAGATATTCTGGAAACTATAAGGGAGCAAAAAGTGACCATACTTGTTGGTGTTCCGAAACTCTATCATGTCATCTACCATAACATAATGATTGAGATTTCCAGATTGCCTGAAAGGAAGAGAAAACTGGTAATGGCTCTCTTATCTCTTTTCAGGAGAGCACCTTTAAAATCAGTTTCAAGGGTTGTTTTCTCAGAGGTTCACAGGAAAATTGGTAAGAGTTTGAGATTCATGATTAGTGGAGGGGCGAAACTGAGCGTTGAAGTTGCTAAAGGACTTGAAGCTTTTGGTTTTACAGTTCTTGAAGGTTATGGTTTAACTGAGACATCTCCTCTTGTTAGCGTTAACACACCTGAAAATAGAAGGATTGGTTCTGTGGGTCTTCCGATAGACGGCGTAGAGGTTAAAGTAGAAAATGGAGAAATTCTCGTAAAAGGTGATAATGTTATGAGAGGTTATTACAATAAACCGGAGGAGACTGAAAAAGTTATAAAGGATGGCTGGTTTTACACGGGAGACCTTGGTTACGTTAAGGAGGGGTTTATCTATGTAACCGGGAGAGCGAAAGAGGTAATTGTTCTTGAAAACGGGAAAAACGTTTACCCGGAAGATATAGAGAATGAAATACTTAGAAGCAAGTATATCCTTGAGGTTGGAGTTTTTGAGGAAAAGGGAGTAATTAAGTCAATTGTAAGGCCGAATTTTGATCTTCTAATTGAGAAAAACGTAAAGGACATCGTTCACTTTGTCAAAAAGGAAGTTAATGAAATGACAAAGCACCTTCAACCTTACAAAAGGGTGAGGGAGATTGTCATTACTGATAGGGAACTACCAAGAACAAGAATCGGAAAACTTAGAAGGTTCCTGCTTCCGGAACTTTACAAGGAGCTAAAGTCAGTAAAGAAAACATCTAACATTTCTACCGTTTAAGGGTTTAATTTCAGGTAAACGCTTTCTGCATATATCCATTGCTTTCTCGCACCTTGGATGGAAGGGGCATCCTTCTACTGTTTCTGTTGGTTCAGGGATGTTCCCCGGGATGTAAAACAGGTGTCTTTTCTTTCCAGCATCTAATTTTGGGGAACACTTTATCAAACCTTCTGTATAAGGGTGAAGCGGATTTGAAAAAATCTCTTCAGTTTTGCCTTCTTCAACGATGTGTCCTGAATACATTACGTATACTCTGTCAGAAATCTCAGAGACTATTCCCATGTCATGGGTAACGAACAGAAATCCAATTTTCTCCCTGGATGTCAGTGAATTTATGAGTTCGAGAATTTGGGCTTGAACTGTTACATCAAGAGCTGTTGTTGGTTCATCGGCAAGTATGTAAGAAGGGTTGCATGCAAGAGCCATAGCTATTGTAATTCTTTGCTTAATTCCTCCAGAAAGGTGGTGTGGATATGCATCAATTCTATTTTCCGGTTCTGGAACCTGCGCAATCTTAAGAAGCTCAAGGATCCTTTCCTTTATCTCCTTTTTACCGATATTTTCATGAGCCATTATCGCTTCTTCTATCTGTTTGCCTACTGTCATGAGTGGGTTAAGTGATGATGACGGATCTTGAAAGATTATTGAAACCTTTTTCCACCTGAATCTGTTTAGGTCTCTTTTTCTGGCTGAGAGGACATTGAAACCGTCAACGTCGATTTTACCTGATACAGTGAAGTTCTCCGGGAGGAGTTTCAAGATAGACAGGCATGTTATTGACTTTCCACTTCCGCTTTCTCCCACAATAGCAACTCTTTCCCCTCTATTTACTTTCAGTGTAACATCTTTAACAAGCTTCAAGTTCTTTACAGAGATGTTTAAGTTTTCAACGTTTAAAGGCATTTGATTTCAACCCAGTAGGATTTATTTGAGAAAAGGGTTCCATCAAAGTAGAGTTTTCTGCATTCAATTCTTTTTCCTGCTTCCTCTTTTGCAGAGAGGTAGTGTCCGAGGATTTCTGGAATTCTGCCGAGGTAGTTCCCCATTTCATCAGTTAGAACATAGGTAACTGGACTTTCAGGGTTTAAAGGTTCCCTTGTGAGCTTGATGTTAAGGTTTTGCTTAATCGTCCTTTCCCAGTTTGGCCTGTAAATTCTCTTTGTAATTATTGGTGAAAAGAAGCGGTCCTCTTTTGCAAAGTATTCGTGATGGTTCTGGTAACCTTTAATCTCAAGCAAAAATTTAAGCAACTCCATCATTACGGGAGCTCTTTCAAATTCCGATTCTAGAAAGTTTCTTAAAATGTAAACACCAATGATTGGCCACAGGTTTTTCTCTTCAAAAATTTCCTTTAACTTCCTTCCGAAGGATTTGAAGAGTGTGCTGTTTTGCTTCCACATGGATTCCATAATGGAAAAGAGCTGCTCAACGTTTTCAAGATTGAATTCAAACTCCTTTAAGGATTTTACAAGTTCTCTTCTGTTAAGCATGAAACGCTTTCTGTGGTAAAGCCTTGAAAGTAGCCACTTTTTATTTATCTGTTCATATACTGAGTCAATCATCTGTCTGTCAAAAAACCAGTTGACGTAAACTGTTGCCTTTGATATGCCACTTTCAATTACGTAATCAAGGTGCGGTCTAAAAGCCTTTTCGTAAAGGATTTCTCTTATTATGGATTTAAAAGCACTTTTTAAGAGGCTTACAAGCTGCTTTATTTCTCTTCTTAACAAGGTGGGAGTTTTTGTCTTAAGGATAACTTCAAATCTCAAGTCAACGCCATCCATCATCTCCTTAATTGAAGGAACTATTAAAACACCATCAGTTTCAGTGACTTCACAGTTCATGTATGCAAGCTTTGTTGGGAATTTCTCTTCCAGTATTTGAGAGATAAGTTCAAGGATGAAAGTTATAGATGAGTTACTTTTTGGGTTCTTTATATCTATGAGCTTCTCATATCTTATTTTTATTTCTTCGTTTTTCTTTTCTCTAAGTTCAGGAGTTGTTATTTCCAATTTTTTAAACTTTTCCCAGATAACAAGGTCAAAATCTGGTTCACTCAGCTTTAAGGGTTCAAAATCTTCAATGGCATATTTCAGACTGTTATCTCTTATTCTTCTTGCCCTTTCAAAGTTAGCCAATTCTTTTTTGGCGAGTTCCCATAATTCATGAGTAAAATGCGAAAATTCACCTTCAACAGGATAGTAATAGTTTCTGTAGGCTGATGATAGGAACTTGTATGTGTTTACTCTTGAGAATTTGCTGTACTTTAGAAGCTGAACGTCAACGCTGTTTACATTTCTATCTGAAAAAATTAACACTGATGGTGATAAAGGAAATTTCTTTCTAAAAACTTTCAACTTCTCAACAATAAATTTCTCGGAAAGATAGCTAACTTTCTTAATTTGATCTGGTATTGATGAGAAAAGAATTAAAACTATCTCGTCACTTTTAAGAAATTTTTCAGTTTTAATAGGGATTCCAAGCTTCTTTGAGATATACATGGATAGAGGAAGCGCAATTGGGTCTGCAGGATATATTCCGTTGAGAGATACTTTGAGGCGGTTTAACCTTTCAATAAATATATCAATAGCATCAAGTATGCTTTCCTGCTTTAATTCCTTTATGTTGAATATGGGCTTTGTTCTACTGCCAACAACTTCCATGACGACCTCTCTAAGTTAAAGTTTACCTGTTAAACTTTATAAGTCAACCGTTTAATTTGTAAAGCCTCTTGACTTTCTTCAAGGAAAATGCAAAACTTAGAATTATTTTAATATCACTTTATACCTTGATTACTATGAAAAAAAACGTTAAAATTGCGCAAATTTTGGCCTGGAGGAGAGAGCATGGCAAAAGTCCTTAGAGGGAGAAGTTTCCTGTTTGCATTGG
>CAZJFY010000076.1:0-4962 GCA_964545225.1 uncultured bacterium
TCTTTACAGATTCCTTTACTTTCAAGTACAGTTCCTCAGAAAAAGCGGTATCTCCTGCAAAGTAGAAAACCCTTTCACCAACCTCAAAAATATACCCTCCTACTCCTGTATTTGGAAACTTCAGATTTCTTCCTCTATTGTGAAGAGCTGGAACTTTCAGAATTCTGACATTACCAACACCTGTTGACTCAAAATCAAAAAGTTCCACAACTTCTCCTTTACCCTCAGGTATTACTTCTCTACAACCCTCGGGCACAATAAAAACCGGAGTACCTTTTAACCTTTTAATACTTTTTATATCAAGATGGTCATAGTGAGCGTGAGAGATTAACACAATATCAGGCTCAATTTCTTCAGGAAGCATAGCCGGAGGAACTGCTCTTCTTATACCAAACGCAGACTTTGAAAGAAAAGGGTCTGAGATGATTAGAGTTCCAGACACCTTTACTATGAAAGTTGAATGCCCTAAATTTTTTATGAAATCTTTTCCATCTCTCATTTGTACCTATAATCTATGGCATTTATTGGGAGTAAGCTATGAAAAGAGGGTTTAAAGATATAGAGGAATACTTCCTAAGCGTATCTCAGAAAAAGAAGCCTGACAAATCAAAAAACCTTAAGGCTAAGCTTGAAGAATTAAAAGAAAAAGTTGCAAAGCTGGAGGAAGAAAAGGAAGAATATCAAAGGCAAATTGAGATGTTAAAAGATGAAGTTAAATCACTAAAGGAAAGTTCTGCCTTGCAGAAACCAACCACTGGAAGAATAGAGCTAATTATGGAAATTGCTCTTATTTCGACCCTTTCAAACGTTCTATCTTTAGAAGGCCAGAAAGTTTTACTATCAAGAAATTTCCGCAAGGAAATTTCAAAAATTTTGATGGAACATCCCTTCATGCTTGAAATTTTCCTTAACAACATAGCAAAATCAATTCCTAAGCTAAAGAATTCCCTTCCAGGTGAGACTTTCAAAATCAAAATAGAATCAAGATTTGGAAACTATAGCGTAGCTGTATCCTTGATTGACAGAAATACAGTAAAATTTGAGGAAGTTTTACCTGAGGAATAACTTTGGAAAAAATCTCTTGGAAATGGCAACTTAACAATCTAATAAAAGATGTATCTGGTCTTGAAAAGTATATTTACCTTAAAGATAGAGAAGAAATTGAAAGGGTTTCAACTGTATATCCCATTTTAATAACACCATACTACATGGAGATAGCTAAGGAAAACAAAAGCCTTCTTAGGATGGTAATTCCATCTATTGAGGAAATTGAAACATCAATTCAGGGAGGCTGCAGCGAAGACCCTCTCTGTGAAGAAAGAGATTCTCCTGTCAAGAACCTTACCCATAGGTATCCTGATAGAGTTCTCGTTATAACAACTAACTATTGTGCAACATTTTGTAGATTTTGCATGAGAAAAAGAAACTGGAAAAAACCAACCTTCTTCATATCCCCTGAAAACATAGATGAAGTTATTAGATATATAAAATGCAACACCAACGTAAGAGACGTTCTCATTTCAGGAGGGGACCCTTTTCTCTTGCCAACAAACCTCCTAAAGGAACTCCTTAAAGCCTTAAAAGAAATTGACCATGTTGACATAATTAGAATAGGAACAAGGGTGCCGGTAGTTCTTCCCCAGAGAGTAGATGATGAACTTGTTGAAATCCTATCATTAGCAGAAAGGGTATGGGTAAACGTTCACGTTAACCATCCAGACGAGATCACAGAAGACATGGAACTTTCAATAAAGAGGCTATTAAGGGAAGGAATTCCTGTAAACAGCCAAACAGTTCTCCTTAAAAACGTTAATGATGATGTCAGCACATTAAAAATGCTATTTCATAAACTTCAACGTATAAAGGTAAGACCTTACTACCTCTTTCACTGCGACCCGGTAAAGGGAACTGTTCACTTTTCAACAACCATCAGCAAAGGTGTGAAAATCCTCAAAGAACTTCTTGGATATACAAGTCCCTTATGTATTCCCTATTATGCCGTTGATGGGCCAGGAGGTTTTGGCAAAGTACAGCTTCTTCCAAACTATATACAATCATCTGAGAATAATGTAATAACATTTGCAAATTACAGGGGAGAGACATTTCAATTTATCGATTCTGAAAGTCCATGTAGTAAAATTGATAAGTTAAGAAATTAGCATATAATTAGCTCCTGCAAAAGGAAGGAGGTAAACCAACCTTGATTGTTTAAACCTTTAAAGGAGGAGCGGAAAATGTCCAAAACCCTTGGCATCCACATTGTAGCCGACCTCTACGGATGTGACGCTGAACTTCTCAAATCAGCAGATTCCATGGCAAGAATTTTCGAAGAGGCAGTAAAATTTGCAAAGTTAAACAAACTCTCATCACACTTTCACCAGTTTAATCCATATGGTGCAACAGGTGTTGTTGTTATCTCAGAATCTCACCTTTCATTCCATACCTGGCCTGAACACGGTTATGCTGCAATAGATGTATATACATGCGGTTCTCATGAATCAGCATTTAAAGCTTTCGATTTTATAGTCAAACAGTTAAATCCTGAAAGAGTAGAAAAGCATGTACACTTCAGAGGTGTTATAAGAGAGGATGAGAAAATCGAATTTGTAGGCAGGTGCAAAACTGCTGTCGGCTGACTTCTTAAAGGGGAGTTCTCCCCTTTAAAGTTAGCTGCTTAACTTACGCTCTTTCTGCTCCTGCTTCAGTTTACAGTTTATGCAGAGTTCCGCCACAGGCCTTAGTTTCAGCCTCTCATAGCTAATACAGGTACCACACTCCTCGCAGATGCCGTAACTACCATCAGCAATCTTCTGAAGAGCTTTCTCTATCTTCTTGAGATACTTAGCTTCCCTATCTCTGATTCTCATTGAAAATGTTCTCAATATCTCATCCGTTGAAAGGTCAACGATATCACCAACTTCTCTCCCGCTTTCAATCTGCTCTGTAATGCCCTTTTTTATATCTTCAAGAATCTCCATTCTTTTCTGTTCAAGCAATCTTCTGAACTCTTCCATCTGTTCAGCCGTTAAGCAGTTATTACCTTTCATCAGGTCACCTCCCACTGTTTGTGGGAAATCTATCTTTTAGAGTGTAAAATGTCAATTACAAATTGCAATGGAGGACAACAATGGTAAAACTTTCAAGAAGGGTAATTAACATCAGCCCATCTCCTACACTTTCCATAACATCAAAAGCCAAAGAGATGAGAAGCAAAGGCATAGATGTTATAGGTTTTGGTGCTGGGGAACCAGACTTTGACACTCCAGAACACATAAAAGAAGCAGCTAAAGAAGCCATAGATATGGGATTCACAAAGTACGTACCATCAGCAGGCATCCCGGAGTTGAGATCTGCCATTGCTTCAAAGCTTAAGAGGGACAACAACATAAACTACGATATAGAGAACATAGCTGTTACAGATGGAGCAAAGCATGCGCTTTTCAATATTATGCTAAGTATAATTGAAGACGGGGATGAAGTAATCATCCCATCTCCATACTGGGTAACGTACCCAGAACAGGTTAAGTTTGCAGGAGGAATCCCGATTTTCGTTGAATCAAAAGAAGAAAACAATTTCGTACCAAAAATTGAAGATATAGAAAGGAGAATTACTAACAGGACGAAAGCTATAATAATCTGCTCTCCCAATAACCCCACCGGGTCTGTTATAAGCAGAGAAAAGCTTGAAGAAATTGGTAATCTCTGTTACAGGAAAGGAATCCTTGTAATATCGGATGAGTGTTATGAGAAAATCGTTTATGATGGAGAAAAGCATACAAGCATTGCCTCAATTTCAGAAAAGCTAAAGGAAATAACGATAACCGTCAACGCACTTTCGAAAACCTATTCTATGACTGGATGGAGAGTTGGCTACGTTGCAGGACCAAAAGAGCTTATCTCCGCAATTTCAAAACTCAACTCTCAATCAATCTCAAATGTCAACTCCATAGCTCAAAAAGCGGCAGTTAAGGCTCTTGAAGGACCTCAAGATTTCCTAAAAGAGTGGTTAATGGAATTTGACAGGAGAAGAAAGTACATTGTTACTGAACTTAACACAATTCCGGGCATCAAGTGCAACATGCCAAAGGGAGCTTTTTACGTTTTCCCAAACGTTAAAGAGCTCATGAAAAAAGCAAACTTTGATGATGATAGGGCTTTCTCTGAGTTTCTCCTTGAGAAAGCGAAAATCGCTGTTGTTCCCGGCTCTGCCTTTGGCTGCCCGGGATATTTAAGGTTATCCTATGCAACATCCTTTGAAAACATTGAAGAGGGAATAAAAAGACTTAAAGAGTTTGCAGAGGAGATTTACCATTGAAAAAGTTCAGGGTTCATCCACTAATTATGACAGGTTATACAATTCTTATTTTCTCATATACAGCTTTTTTCATCAGGCTCATTGAACATTATGGAAAGATGAGCTTCGGATCTTTGATACTGCTCTTACTAATTTTGCCTGTATTCCTGTATTACTTAACACTTCTCTTTAAGGAAGTTAATATTGATGAAGACGGAATAGGTGTGAAAGGAATTTTTGGTAAGGTAAAAGTGAAATGGGAAGACATTAGTTCAGTTACGGTTAGTAAAGGAAGAAAGAACTTCATATTTTTAACTTCAAAAGATAGAAAATCCATAATAATTGATGATACATTAAAAGACTTTGAACTGATACTAAGAACAATAGAAGAAAAAGTTGATAAAAGCGCTCTTCCTGAAGACTGGAATGATATAATAAAGTCCTATAAAAGATCATACTTTAGTATAATACTCATATACATAGCAGGATTTTTGCTTTTATTCGTTATTCTAAAATCTTTTATAGGGTAGAATGAGGGGGATAGACCTATCAAGCTTTTTGAAAAATGATCTGTTGTTTTACCAGAAAAGAAATGGATTCAGGTTTGGAACGGATACATTCCTCTTATCTAGCTTTGTAAGGCTTCACCACGGAGAAAGAGTAATAGA
>CAZJFY010000077.1:0-4899 GCA_964545225.1 uncultured bacterium
ACAGATCTTGCTCAATGAAGCAAAAAAGAAAGGAATAGACAAAAGAAAGGATGTTAAAAAAGCTATTGAGAATGCAAAAAAGCAAATCATCACAAACGCTTTAATTGCAGATGCTATTTCTAAAGAGAAGATAACGGTTTCCGATAAAGAAATCTCAGATTATTACAATGCAAATAAGGGAAGTTTTAAAGATACTCAAGGAAAACCAGTTCCATTAGCCACAGTAAAACCTTACATAGAACAAAAACTTCTTGCTGAAAAGCAAAAGAAAGCCATTGACAATTACATTAACTCTTTAAAGAAGACTCACAAAGTAAACTATGCTAAGTAGGAGGAACGATGAAAAAGCTCCTTCTTCCTCTGCTGCTGATGGTTATCTTTTCATCAGCAGCAGCAAAAGTTGTTGATTACATAGTTGCTGTTGTGAATGATGAACCAATACTTTACAGTGAACTTATTGAATATGCAAAGATTTCAAAGATTCCAGACTTAAGAGCTGCCAGAGATTCCCTTATAGAGAAGAAAATACTTCTTACAGTAGCTAAAAGTAAGGGGATTGATGCTTCTGATGAGGAAATTTCTCAATCCCTTGAGAATTTCCTGCGAATTAATGGATTTAAAAGCGTAGAAGAGCTAAAAAGGGAGATAGAAAAAGAGGGTTTAACGCTTGATGAAGTGAAAAAAAAGCTTAAAGAGCAGATAATAATCAGCAAGTTAATAGCAAAGGATGTAAAATCAAAGATTACTGTCACGGATGTTGATGTTCAGAAGGCTTGCGAAGAAGCCATGTCCAAGCCAAAAAGGGAAGTTTACTACATCTTCGTTAAAAAAGGTAATGAAGAGAAGTTGCAGAAGGTGATGGATGCAATTAATTCTGGTGTGCCATTTGAAGAGGCTGCTAAAAAGTATTCAGATGACACAGTTACCGGAGAAAAGGGAGGATACCTTGGAGATGTCACCAAAGGATCTTTAATAAAACCTTTGGATTTGGCAGTGTGGAGTACAAAGCCGGGTTCGATCAAAAAGGTTGAAAGCAAAGACGGCTATTACATTGTTTATGTAAAAAGGGAGTTTATTGAAGGGTGTGACAAAAACAAGATAAAGGAAAAGCTCTACATGGAACGATTTAGAAAAGCCCTCAAAGACTACATTGACAATCTGAAACGTTCTGCAAGCGTTAAAGTTTACTTATAGTTCTGAGGGGCAAATGGTTGTTGTCAAGCTCAAAGATCTCAAGGAGATTTTGAATCTGGTTTCTGACTTTAAAGAGATATCGGTATTTGGCTGTGAAATTGGTTCTGGTAAATGTAGGCAGGGAGGATTGCAGGAAGCAGAAAGGCTTTCAAGCTTCTTAAAGCAAATGGGGAAAACGATTGTAGAAGTGAAGTCTCTTGGAGGAACCTGTATAGTTGAAAAGGTAAAAAGAGTTAATTTCAAAGAAACAGAAGCAATTATTTCCCTTGCATGTGGTGCAGGAACACAAGTTATTGCTGAACAGGTCAATATACCTGTTATAACAGGAGTTGACACGCTATTTATAGGAGCTGACAGCAACAGCGAAATCTTTGAGGAGTACTGCATAGCATGCGGTGACTGCATAATTTCAAGAACTGGTGGAATTTGCCCTGTTGCAAGGTGTCCAAAATCGCTAATTAACGGTCCATGTGGAGGAGCAACAGATGGGAAATGTGAAGTTGACGAAAACATACCCTGCGTATGGTATGAAATTTTAGAGAGAATGGAGAGGATAGGCACGCTACAGGAACTGGAACTTAATTCATCATTCAGAGACTACAGAATCTCAGTACACCCGAGGCGAATGAGAAATGATCTTCAGGGATAAGCTAAAAAATGGAAAGTTCATCATAACAGCTGAAGTTGCTCCTCCCAGAGGAAGTGACTTTGAAAGTGAGATAAAAAAAATTGAACCTCTGAAAGGACACGTTGACGCTTTCAACGTGACTGATAATCAACGCTCCATGGTAAGAATGTCATCCCTTGTAATGTCAAAACTGTTAAAGGATAGAGGGTTTGAACCAATATGCCAGTTCACTGCTCGTGATAGAAACAGAATAGCAATTCAATCAGATCTCCTTGGCGCGGCAGCTTTTGGAATTGAAAACATATGTTTAATGACAGGAGATTTTACCACTCTCGGTGATGAACCCGGGGCTAAGCCGGTTTTTGATGTTGATTCAATTCAGTTAATAAGAATAGCAAAAACTCTAAAAGAGGGGAAGCTGATAAATGGAAAGGAAATTTCAGGAAAAATCTCTTTCAACATTGGGGCTGTTTACAATCCATTTTCTGGACCAAAAAAGCTACAACTGTTAAAACTGAAGAGAAAGATTGAGGAAGGAGCAGAGTTCATACAAACCCAACCAATATACGATGCATCTCTCGCAAGGGAGATTAATGAACTTATACTATCTTTGGGCGCTGTTCCAATAATTGGATTGCTTCCCATAAAATCGCTCAGGATGGCAAACTTCATGAAGAAGATAAATCCCAGGTCTATTCCAAAAAAGCTTATTGAAGGATTGGAAAATGCTAATGATCCTTACACTTATGGATGGGAATTTACAATTGATCTTGCCAGATGTATAGCAGAATTTGGAAGGGGAATTCACTTTATGCTGGTTGGAAAAACTTACGAGCTTGCAAAGTTCATAAGCGAGTTAAAAAACGGTCCTCTTAATCACAAGTTTTAGGGGATATAATGAAAGACCTGCCAACTCACGTTGGAATAATAATGGATGGAAACGGAAGATGGGCAAGAAAGAGGGGACTTCCAAGGATTGAAGGTCACAGAAAAGGTGCAGAGGTAACAGAAGAAATTGTTAAGGAAGCGAGGGAAATAGGTATCAAGTATTTAAGCCTGTTTTCGTTTTCAACAGAAAACTGGAAAAGACCCAAGGAAGAAGTTGATTTCCTATTCCACCTCATGTACGAGTATACAAAATCAAAGGTTAATCTATTCCTTGACAATGATATAAAGTTCAAGGTAATTGGAAGGATTCATGAACTTCCAGATTACCTGAAAGAAGGATTTAGAGAAATTGAAAGGCTAACAGAAAACTGCTCTTCAATGACAACGATTTTTGCTGTAAATTACGGAGGGAAACAGGAAATAGTTGATGCTGTTAACAAAGCAATTAAAAAAGGAAAAAAACTTATAGATGAAAACGATATAAGGGAAAACTTATACTATCCAGAACTTCCAGACCTTGATCTTCTTATAAGAACAAGCGGAGAGATGAGAATATCAAACTTTCTTCTCTGGCAATCAGTGTATGCAGAGCTGTGGTTCACAGAAACGCTATGGCCTGATTTTACAAGGAGTGAGTTCAGAATGGCAGTTAAGTCGTTTTCAAACAGGGAAAGAAGATTTGGAGGAATTTAATGGGAGAAAGAGTAAAGGGAGCAATGCTTGTTGTGCTTTATGCATTACTAATGCTTCTTTCTCCCGACTACATCTATGCGATTTTAGTTTTCATACTTGGAATCATAATTGTTGACGAAGTCGTTAAGTTCACGCAATTTGAAAGCTTTAAGTTTCCAATTGTAGTGACTTTTTCGTTCATATTCTTTGTTTCATATACCACTGAGTATTATATCCTCACGGTTCCCTTATTCTTTCTTTCCCTATTC
Organism: uncultured bacterium; assembly: GCA_964545225.1. Lineage (GTDB taxonomy): Bacteria > Aquificota > Aquificia > Desulfurobacteriales > Desulfurobacteriaceae > CAZJFY01. The sequence goes on from CAZJFY010000077.1 coordinate 3,652, forward strand.
TCTTACTTCGTTCTCGTTGAAGAGAAGCTACCCGAAAAGTTCCTTGAAGTCTCCGGATTTCTGCTATACGTCCTATTTGGAGTTGTTGCTATATCAAAGATGGAAAAAGAGATGTTTCTTTTCCTAATAGCTGTTGTCTGGTCTGTTGATACACTTGCATACCTGACTGGAAAGTACTTTGGAAGAAGGAAGCTCGTTCCATGGATAAGCCCGAAAAAGACCGTTGAAGGAGCAGTTGGAGGAACAGTCGGTGGTGTTTTGATATCGCTGGCTACTGGAAGATACCTTGGGTTGATTGATGTAAACCTGTCAACCATTTTGATGCTTACCCTGATTGCCATAATAAGCCAGTTTGGAGACATTTTTGAAAGCTACTTCAAAAGAACTTTCAACGTAAAGGATTCAGGGAACATAATTCCCGGACATGGTGGAGTGCTTGATAGACTTGATAGCAGCCTGGCAATAGCTCCAATCCTCATAATTCTTGGAAAAAGTTTATGAAAGAGATAATAATACTTGTACTTTCCTACTTTCTCGTATTTACCGTTATTCTCTTTGACAGGAGATTCGGTATTGGTTTATGGAAGGATGTATTTACAGCATCCATACTCTCACTCCTTCAGCTTGCAGGCATAGGCTTTGTTCTCATTTTCCTTTTAAAGCTTAACTCTCACTTCATTAACCTTTCCATAATTTTTGTAATGCTGTTTAACGCTTCTCTAATATCTTTGAGAAGGTTCAAGTTCAGAGCTTACAGTAAATTAAAGATATTTTTCCTAATCTCCTTTGTTCTCTTAACGACCGCATCTGTCCTCCTATCTGGGTACTTCCTTACGGGGGTAATAGACCTTTCCCCTACAAAACTTATACCGATGTCTGGACTGGTTATAGCCTCAGGAATGAGGGCGCTCTCATTTTCAATTAGCAGTTTCAGAACAAAGTTAAGGGATATGGAAGATATCATAACAGGAATAGTGGCTCTTGGAGCATCGGATGTTCAAGCATTTAGCTTCATATTCAAAGAACTAATTTCAGATGTAACAATACCAATGAGGGATATGCTCAGATCATCAGGAATTGTTCACATACCAGGAATAATGGTAGGTCTCCTCATGGCTGGAGCTTTACCGCTGAAAGCTGCAATAGTCCAATTCCTTATCCTGGTCTCAATGCTTTTTGAGTTCACGTTTGCTCCATCAATGTTCCTCTTCCTTATGATTAAGCTCTTCGGCCTAAAGATAGAGAAGT
>CAZJFY010000078.1:0-4870 GCA_964545225.1 uncultured bacterium
GATGTTGCAAAGGCTATTGAAAGCATGGTTGTTAGGGGAGCGCCGGCTATAGGCGTAGTAGCTGCTTATGGAGTGGCCCTTGGGGCTAAGCAGGTGTTAGAGGAAAGTAAAAGCTACCTTGACTTTAAGGCTAAGCTTGAGATGGTAATAAACAGGTTGGCAGCGACAAGACCCACAGCAGTGAATCTTTTTTGGGCTTTGAAGATAATGAAGCTCATCCTTGAAGCTGGTCAGAATGAGGATGATATAGTTGTTGCTCTTGAAACAGAAGCAATGAATATTGAAAGGCAAGATATTGAGACTAACAGGAAAATGGGTTTCTTTGGAGCTGAGCTTCTTGCTTCAAAGGAAAATGTACTGACTCATTGTAACACTGGTGCGCTTGCAACTGCCGGATTTGGAACTGCCCTTGGTGTTATAAGGGCGGCTGTTGAAATGGGTAAGGATATAACCGTTTTTGTTGATGAGACGAGACCTTACCTTCAGGGAGCAAGGTTAACGGCGTGGGAACTTGAACAGGAGGGCATTCCCTACTATCTGATTACGGATAATATGGCGGGATGGTTCATGTCTATTGGCGAAATATCATGTATCATCGTTGGAGCGGACAGAATTGCCCTCAATGGTGATACAGCAAATAAGGTTGGTACATATTCTCTGTCAGTTCTTGCGAAGGAGCACGGGATTCCTTTTTACATAGCTGCCCCATCATCAACTTTTGACTTTTCAATAAGGTCAGGTTCAGAAATTCCGATTGAGGAGAGGGATCAAAATGAAGTTTTATACTGCCATTGCAGAAACTGCAGAATAGCTCCAGGGGGAGCAAGGGCGAAAAATCCATCATTTGACGTTACACCTCATGAAAACATAACAGCAATAATTACAGAGAAAGGAGTTATTGAATCTCCGGATGAGAAGAAGATTAAGGAGTTTTTCAAACTTTAGACAGGGTTTTGCTCTTTTCATTGTCATTTTGATTGTTTCTATAGCTGGAAGCATATTAACTGCAGCTTTTTACAGGGTAAGCAAAGTTGCTTCAACAAGCGAGAAGCTGAGGGATATTGTAAAGGCTTACCATGCTGCTGTATCGGCAGTTAAAGTTTCCATTGATATTTTAGGGCAGGATAACAACGGATTTGACGGAGTAGGTGATGATTGGGCAACTCCCTTTACCTATAACTACGAAGGGATTGTTATAAGTTCATCTATTTCTGATGAGTGTGGAAAGATCAACGTTAACAGGCTGAATGAAAGCACAAGGTTAAAAGTTCTATTGAATTTACTTCAAGAGCTTAACCTTGATGAGAGTATAGCTTATTCATTGAAGGATTGGACAGATAAGGATGATGAGGTTACAGAGTCTGGAGCAGAGAGATTTTACTATGAGCAGTTTGGTTATAAGCCTTCAAATGCTCCCTTTAAGAGCATATATGAAATTCTGTACGTAAAGGGTGTTGACAGGAAGGTTTTTAATACACTGAGGAGATTTGTAACGATTTACGGCGACGGAAGGATTAACGTTAATTCTGCATCCAAAGAAGTGCTTATGGCTCTTGACCCTGAAATGACGGAAACAGCGGCAGAGAGCATCATTGAATCAAGGCCAATAAAAAGACTTGAAGAATTAAAAGATCTTCCTGGTTTTACGCCTGAGCTTTACTTCAGGATTAAGCCCCTTCTAACGGTTAGTTGTAACTATTTTTTGGTAAACTCCTCTGGCATGTTTGGAGATTCTGAAGTTACAGTTGAAGCTTTTGTTGATAGAAAAAGAGTTCTGGAGTGGAAAGTAAAGTGATTGGAGTAGATTACGGTAGCTCTTTAGTAAAGTGGTTTGATGGAAAGGAGTTTGGAACTGGCATTCCAAAAGTGGGTTCTATCTCATTAGGTATAACATCTAAAGGAACTCTGATAAAAGTTTCTGAATATCCTCTGTGTAAGGGAAAGAACCTTGAACAGATAATAGCAAACGAGATTGAAGCTGAAACGGGAATTTCAAGTAAGGAGTTTTCAGTTGCTTACTGTCCACTTGAAAAGGTTGATTCTGGGTGTAAGCTCTTGGTCTTTGTTGAAAGGAAATCGCACCTTGAAAGTCTGGAGAACGATGTTTACGAGAAAGCAAGACATGTAACAGTTGACGTAGTTGGGATGATTTCAGCAACACACTCAATTTATGGAGAAAGTTTCTCCGGAACTGTGGTTGACGCCGGGGCTTCTAAAATCTCTGTGGCTAAGTTTACCGATGGAAAGGTCTCATCCATTGAAGTTATAAGGGCAGGATTTGAATCCATGCTCGGTCACGAGGATTTGACAGCAAGGTTCAAGAGGATAGCTGGTAAAGAATTTGTCTTAATTGGCGGTGGTGCTTTAGATGATAGTTTAGTAGAGTTTCTTAAAGGCAAAGGTATCAGATTTGAAGTTCCGGAAATTTCTCCTTTTGGCGAATTAACGCCTCTTTATTACAACAGCTACGGTTTATGGAGATTTAGATTATCAAGCTGCAGGGCAGATTTTAAAAAGTTTCACTTTATAAGTTCAGAGATACTTTCAAGGTATAAGAGGGAGATTACGATTTCCCTGATTTCATTGATAGTTTCTCTCTTGCTTTTGACTGCGGGGGAGTATTTAAGGTTTTCTGCAGCTAAACAAAGGTACGAAGCGCTTGACGCTGCCTTAAAAAGGGAAATATCAAGAGCTATTGGAGATGGAAAGGTTGTTGCTCCAAAAATACAGCTGAATCAGGAGTTTGAAAAGCTAAAGAAAAAGGTGAGTTTTTACTTGCTTGATTCTCCTTCCTTGATTGGAATGGTTGGCAGTATCTCATCAAGCGTTGTCAAGGGAGTTAACGTTTATTCCTTAAGCGTATCTGCTGTTGAGGAGACAGCAAAGATTTCTGGTATTTCAGAAAGTAACAATTCCCTGAACGAGTTTAGACAGAAGCTGATTAAGTATTTTAAAAATGTGACAATTTCTTCATCAAAGAAGGTTAAAGGCGGCATTAAGTTCACAATAGAAGTACAGGGAGTTAAGGTTGAAGATTGAAACTTTAAAATCAGTGATAATTGATTACTTTTTAGAACTTGATGAAAGGGAAAGGACTGTAATTGTTCTTGGTATTCCTGTTCTCATATTGATTTTGTATATAAGCTTAGTATTTTTCCCTTTAAAGGGTCTTGAGTCATCTTATAAGCTGAAAGGTCAGGGAGTAATCAAAGAATCTAAAGAGATTTCAAAAATAATTGGTGAATTTGAAGAGCTTAAGTTAAAGGTTGATTATGTGGAAAGAAGAATTCCTTCCAGAAGCTTTAACCCATCAGATTATCTTGAAGAAAGGGCGAAAGCGTTTGGCATACAGGTAAAGAAGATTAAGGTGTCTTCCGGGAAAAGACTTTTTGATATCTCTTCAAAACTTATCTCTTTAACATTTATGGACTCTAATATTGACAGCATTATGAAGCTCATAAGGGATGTTGAGTTAGGTAAATACCCTTTTAAGGCTGTAGACCTTGATGTAAAAGATCCTGACAGAGACGGGCTTGTTAGCGGTAAGTTAGATTTTGTTGTTTTTGTAAAAGGTGAATCATGAGGAAGTTCCTTTATGGCATTTTGTTTTTAGTTTCTTTCCTTTTTTTCGCTTATCTAACTTTTCCACTTGAAGCAATGGTTGAATCCCAACTTTTGAATAGAGGCATTCTATATGAAAGCATTTCTGCTTCAAAGTTTCCTTTAAAAGTTAAAATCGAGAAAGTTTCTTTTAAGGGTTTGGTTATTGATGAGATTTCCCTATCCCCTGATATATTTTCAATTTTTGGAAAAACAAAGAACCTGAATGCGGAATTAAGTTTGTGTGGTGGGAAGCTGAACATGAAGTTTACGTACCCTTTGAAAGAGGTTTTGTTTAAAGCATACTCTCTTGATGTTTCCCGCTGTCTCCAGGAATTTCCCTTCAAAGTAAAGGGTGCAGTGAGTGGTCATGGAAATTTTGAGGTTAATGGGAGGAAGATAGAGAAAGGAAACGCAAAGTTCGACGTTAATTCACTTGAAGTTGATAACTTGACATTTGGAATTTTGGATTTAAAGTCTGCGAATTTTGGGAATGGAGAGATAAGCGTTAGTGTAAAGAAAAGGAACCTTTTAAATATTGAAATTAATCTGTCTGGAAGGGATGTTGACGTAATTTCGACAGGGATTTTGAGGTTTAATAGCAGGGATTTCTCTAATAGCTACGTTAACCTTAACTTTAAACTTAAAGTTAAAAAGCAGCCGTTTAATGGGAAAACTTTTAACTTCAAGCTTAAGGGAAGATTGATGGAGCTCCTATGATAGATTTTGTATGTGGAGAGGTTCACGCCATATACTCAAGCAGCATCTGTATTAAGTGTGGTTCATTTGGAGTTAATGTATTTGTCCCTATAAAAGTAATATCAAAGGTCAAGAGGGGTGATAGCATTTTCCTTTACACTCAGTTAATAATACCACCAGAAGGAACGCCTAATATTTACGGCTTTGAGAATATTGAGGAGAGAAATCTGTTTAACCTTCTCATTAAAATTCCGAAAGTTGGCTCGAAAACAGCATTGAGTATACTTTCCCACTTTGATGTTGAACAGATAAAAACCATTGTAAGCTCTAAAGACATTGACTCTTTATCCCTTGTCCCAGGTCTTGGAAGGAAGTTGTCCGAAAGAGTTATCTTTGAATTAAGGTCAAGAATCAGGTTAGAAGAGAGTCTTGAAAAGAGAGAACTTGTTGAGGTTCTTGAGTCGTTGGGATACAAGCGCAAAGATATATTAGCCTCAATTAAAGATTTGGATGTTAGAACCATGGGTTTTGAGGATGCTGTTAAGGAGGCTATAAGAAGACTTTCTGGAGG
>CAZJFY010000079.1:0-4865 GCA_964545225.1 uncultured bacterium
TTGAAGATGAGTATATCCCGGCATTATGGTATCTAAGTTTTTTCTCGCTTGGGTATAAAAAGCTTTTCTTAACTCTTTTAATAAAGATAGGATGTTTTCAATTTCATACCTTACATAAAGCCTCATGTCTGTTGCTATCTGGTCGTTTCTTGACCTTCCAGTATGGAGCTTCCCACCAACATTTCCTATCTTCTCAATCAATCTTTTCTCTATGTTCATGTGGACGTCTTCAAGTTCTATTTTCCAGGGGAATTTTCCCTCTTCTATCTCCTTTAAGATTTCATTCAATCCGTCAATAATTTTTTCAGCCTCCTCTTTGCTGATAATTCCTTGTTTCTCAAGCATCTTTACGTGAGCGATGCTTCCGGCTATGTCAAAGGGAGCAAGCCTTTTGTCATAAGATACAGATTCTGTGAACCTTTCAACAAGCTTATCCGTTGATTCTTTAAACCTTCCTCCCCATAATTTTCTGTCCTTAAGCACTAAATCCTCCTTGTTTATTTAAGTAGTTGTAATTATAATTCAAAAAAGCTAAAAAGGAGGACAGTATGCTTGATGAGAATATAAAAGAAGCCCTTACTTTTGATGATGTTCTCTTGGTTCCAAACTATTCTGAGGTTCTTCCGGCTGAAGTTGATGTTTCAACAAAATTAACCAGGAATATTAAGTTGAATATTCCAATAATCAGTGCGGCAATGGATACAGTAACAGAATCTGATTTGGCTATAGCTATTGCAAGGCAGGGGGGTATAGGAATAGTTCATAAGAACATGTCCATTGAAGAGCAGGCAGAAGAGATTGACAGAGTGAAGAGATCAGAAAGTGGCATGATAGTAAATCCTGTTACAGTAAGTCCGGAACAGACAATTGCAGAGGCTGAAGAGCTTATGAGAAGATACAAGATATCAGGACTTCCAGTCACGGATAGTAAAGGCAAGCTTTTGGGAATAATAACCAATAGAGATATAAGGTTTGTTAAGGATTTTTCAAGAAAAATCGGTGATGTGATGACTAAGGAGAACTTAAAAACTGTTCCGGTTGGAACAACGCTTGATGAAGCAAAGGAGATCTTACATAAGTATAAAATTGAGAAGCTTCCTGTTGTTGATGAGAAGGGAAACTTAAAGGGGCTTATTACCATTAAGGATATTGAAAAAAGGGAAAAGTATCCAAATGCATGCAAGGATAAGCTTGGTAGATTGATGGTAGGTGCTGCTGTTGGTGTTGGTAAAGAATCAATTGAAAGGGTCAGAGCTCTGGTTAATGCCGGGGTTGATGTTATTGTAGTGGATACAGCTCATGGACACTCAAAGGGAGTTCTTGATACTGTTGAGAAGATAAAATCTGAATTTCCAGAAGTTGACCTTATAGCTGGTAATGTAGCAACGCCTGAAGCCACGGAAGCACTTATAAAATCAGGGGCAGATGCTGTAAAAGTTGGTATAGGTCCAGGTTCTATATGCACAACAAGAATTGTTGCAGGTGTTGGAGTTCCTCAGCTTACAGCAATTGTGGAGTGTTCAAAGGTTGCAGATAGATATGGAGTAAGCATAATTGCTGACGGTGGAATAAAGTTTTCTGGGGATATTGTTAAAGCAATAGGTGCAGGGGCAAGTGTTGTTATGATTGGTAGTTTGTTTGCAGGAACGAAGGAAAGCCCTGGCGAGCTTATACTGTATCAGGGAAGGAGTTATAAGGTTTACAGAGGAATGGGTTCCCTTGGTGCCATGAAGAAGGGAAGCAAGGATAGGTATTTTCAATCTGAAGTTGAAGAGAAAAAGCTGGTTCCTGAGGGAATTGAAGGTATGGTTCCATACAGAGGACCTCTTGCAGATACAATCCACCAGCTTGTTGGTGGTTTAAGAGCTGGCATGGGATACTGCGGTGCAGCTACAATTGATGAAATGAGGAAGAAAGCAAGATTTGTCAAAATAACTTCTGCAGGTTTAAAGGAGAGTCACGTTCACGATGTAACTATTACGAAAGAAGCTCCAAACTATTGGATAGAGAGATAAAGTTTTATCTAAATTCCTTTATCTTGTGTTTTATCCAATCAAAAGGGCTGAATATAAGCATTCTCGGTCCACTGAATTTCATAATTTCCTTTACCTTTTCTCTTTTTTCAGAACTGTAGCAGTGAATTTTGCATTTTTTGCAGGGAGGTTTTTCTTCTCCAAAAGGGCATCTGTCAAGTCTCTCATAAGCGTAGTGGAGTAAGCTTAGGCAATCATTGCAGAGTTCTTTTCCCCCGTGCTTTGCATTGCAGTATATCTGTATCATTCTTTTAATGGTTCTTTTCTCTCTTTCAATTTTCTTCATGGTGTATTGGAAGAGTGCCTCCACGTGGAGGCACTCAATTTAGATTCCTAAAAGTTCTCTTTTCATCATTATATGCTTTTCAATGCCATCTGCTACTGTAACTGCATCGTCGCCAAGAGCTATTTTGCCACCCGTTAAAGCTTCCACTTCTTCGGTAAGGAGCTTTGCAACTTTATCTGAACCTGTAACAGGTGGTACTGGTGAAACGTGGGTATAAAGTCCCATAGCAACTGCCGAGAACCCATCTATTACGGCTTTTTGTTCCATGTATTCCGGGGCTGTAACTGCAACTGGAAGCTGTGACGGATCAACACCAAGGGCATTTGCTATTGCTATAACAGTCATGACAATCCTTCCTGTGTCTGTACATGTTCCGAAAGAGAGAACTGGAGGTATGTTTAAAGCTTTACAGACCTTTTTCAATCCTTCTCCAGCGTACTTGTCCACTGCTTCTAAAGTTTCAAGTCCTGCTTGTTGAAGCCCGGCGTTTCCGCAGCCTGCACCAATTACTAAAATATCCCTCTTGATTAGTTCCTTTGCTATGTTAACAGTTAGGCTGTCCTGCGGTCCATTTGCAAATGTTGTACAGTTTACGAGGGCAACTATTCCTTTAATATCTCCGCTTTTTATAACTTCAAGTAGAGGGTTTAGACTTCCACCAAGGGCATTGACTATAGCTTCAGCTGAGAAACCAACAATAGCCTTTTGCTTAAAGTTGCTTAAATCTTCTGCAGGTTTGCTTCTTCTGTTTTTGAAGTTTTCAATAGCGAGCTTGATTATCTCTTCGGCTACTTCTTTCTCATTGCCCGGCTTGTAATCAAGTCTTAAAGCTCCAGGAACTCCGATTATGTTTGATACTGCCACAAGTTTAAATCCGTATCTTTCTGCATATTCGTTGAGATTTGCGAGTGAACAGTTCATGTCCATTGCAAATACATCAACGGCTCCGGAAGATAGGAAATACTCTATAGATATCCAGTTGCTTGTCATTCCGACGAATACATCATCACACTCTGTTCTTGCCATCATTTCCTGTCCAGTTTCGATGGAACCGACAATTCTTAAACCTTTAGCTCCTGCTTCTCTTGCCATTTGCTGGAACTTTTCATTTCTTGCAAGTTCAACAAGTGCCAGTCCAACGAAAGGTTCATGTCCGTTTGGAAGGATGTTTACATAGTCAGGGTCGAGGACTCCGAAATCAACATTGCACTCGTGGGGTGATGGAGTACCGAAGAGCGCATCCTGGATAAGCTCAAGTGGAACAAGGGAGCCGAAGAGTGAAGCCACTCCGTTTCTTAAGGCTGCAAGAGCTAGGCTTACATAATCTCCATCAATGTTTGTCATGCTTCTTGCAACGGAGTCCGTTAATTCATTGAGAGGGCCCTTTGGGAAAATTCCAAGCTTCTTAAAAACTTCCTTTCTGCTTTCAGGAGCAAGCTTATCAACAATACTTGAGGAGTTATTCTCAGCAAGTGATTTAAGAACTGCGTCTGCAACTTGCTTTGCTTTTTCATTTAAGTCAAGATTTTTATCGACACCGAAAATATCTGCTAATAGATCAACTTTTGATGGGTCTTTTATTGAGTAAACAGTTTTTCCCTCGGCTGTAGCTTTTAGAGTTTCAGCAGCTTCTCTACAGTGATAGGTATAAGCTGCAAGTCCCATGTTTGCTTTAATTAAGAGGTTTCTCATGACAATGCCATGAGCATCTATTCCGCATACGCCTCTTGGGGTTGAGGGCGTAATCCTACAGGGTCCCATTGAGCAAAGCGTACAGGAAACGCCCTCTTTACAGAACTTACATCTAACCTTTTCCATAGCTTCAAATCTGTCTGCTACGTTGGAGAGTTGAGCTTCCTTAACACGCTCATACATGTAGTTTACACTGTTGTGGATGCTGATTACGTCTGAAGATTCGCTTTGTCCCTTTCCAAAGAACTTTTTAAGCATCTTCTCCTCCTAAACTTTATTTTTCTTTAATTTACAGGAGGAGATTTAAATAATCATTGACTTAAATCAAAGCTCTTGTTCTTTTAGTTTTTTGATGGAATGAATGAAGTTTTTAAATCCAATGTATGATAGTACAGAGAAAATTGTTCCTAAAACAATTCCTCCTATGAACATTGGGACAATAAGAGAAAAGCCATAAGATAGGAATGAGCTTATATCTTTGAAGTTAAAGCATAAAAGGCAGGTTTTTCTGCCGAGTATGAGGCATCCGACATAATAATCTATGATGAGAATGGGGATAGTTGTCCATGGATTTGTTACGTGAGTTCCTATTGCTGCTGCAATCTTGCTTACTTTTGTTAGTGCAGCTATTGTTATTGCAACCAACACTTGAAATCCATTAATAGGCAGAAATCCTATAAAAACGCCAAGGGCAAGCCCTCTCGCAGTTTCTTCTGGTTTATCCCGTAACTCAAGTAGCTTTTTAAGATAAAATCTTACAGAGAAAACTCTCTTTAGCCTTAGTTTCATATCTCTCCCCAAACGAATAATATCATGGTTCTTTTATAAATGTCAAGATTTTACTGTTAATGTTA
>CAZJFY010000080.1:0-4832 GCA_964545225.1 uncultured bacterium
TCTGCATGTCCGGGGACAAGGTCAGTCCAACTTGATATTATCCCTATTAAGGGTTTTTCTATGTCCTCCCTCCTGATGCCAGTTGCCATCATGAGCGCACGGGCAGGAAGCTTTTCAAATTCCCTTAAAACATCACTTCTCATTTTCCATCTCCTGAGCTTTTTTCATCAAAATCATCATCTCATCCCTTATTGCAAGTCTCTCCTTCTTCAATCTCTCAAGCTCAAGCTCCTCCTTTGGAGTGAGAACTGCTCTCCTCTCCATATCATCAATCAAATCATCCAACTCCTGATGTTTCCTCTCCAAGGTTGCAAAGTGGTGAAACTTTTTCCTTGCAAGCTCTTTCAAGTTCTCATTTTTTAGCATTTCTACCTCCACTTAAAGTTTTAAAGCAAATACTAAAGCATCCTCACCATCCCTGTAGTATCCCTTTCTCTCAGCAATAAGTCCGAAGCCAAACGATTTATATAGGTTTATAGCAGCAGTATTGCTCTTCCTCACTTCAAGAAAAACGGTTTTTACACCCCTTTTAAGAGCTATATCAAGACACTCCTGCAATAACCTTTTCGCAATTCCTCTTCTTCTAAATCCTCTATCAACCGATAGATTATTTACATCCATAGTATCAACTACTATCCTGCAAAATATGTAACCAACAACTTTCCCATCTATTTCTGCGACTAAGGATAAAGCTCCTGTTGATATCTCTGAAAGAAAATCACTCAAGCTCCAGGGATGTGAGAAGTTCTCCCGCTCAATCTTTAGTATACCATCTAAATCTTCTCTTTTACACTCCCTTACTGCTACTTCTCCTTGCATCATGCGGTCTTACGTAGATGGGTTCTATCCTCTCACTGTAACCAAAATTTTCTGCATAAATTGCTGCACCTACAGAAAGGGGAAAACTATACGGTTTAACAATGGTTCCGAAATCCCCAAGAACTCGCCTTATCTCCTCATCCTCAAGGGCATTCCCGCATATTTTGAGGTTCCTGAAACCTTTTACTCTCTCGATAAGCTCTTCAACCCTAATATCTAAAGGGCCAAAGACCCTTTTTCTGTTTACCATGCATAGTGCATAAACTTTCCCCCTCATCGCCTTCAGAACTGACAGCACTTCATCACCAAGACAGAAAGCTGAACATGCTTCAAGAGTCGAAACAGTAACAACTTTCTTCTTTACGCTCAAAGCCTTAGCAGCTGACAGGGAAATCCTTATCCCCGTAAATGAACCAGGGCCTGCTGTTGAAACAACAAGGTCAACATCGTCAAAAGTCCTTCCAGCAAGGGAAAGAACCCTTTCAATCTCAACGAATATCCTTGAAGCGTGTTCCCTTGGAGCATTCCAGCTTGAAGATGACAGAACAGAGTAACCATCCACCAAGGCAACGCTTCCCAGAGGGATACAGGTATCAAAGGACAAAATTGTCATGCTGTCTTAATTACCCTTACAAGAACAGGTTTTCCAGTTTCATCAACATCAAGAATTTCAACTTTTATGTTTGCAATATCTATCGTTCTCCCCTTTTTAATCTTCAGCCTCCTCTCCCTTGATAGCCTTTCTATGATATCAACAAGGTACTTTTCAACCTCAAATGGAACGTGAACGTCAAGCATCTCATTCAAAGCTTCAATGGAAATGTAAGGGTCTACAATGATTGAAGTTCCCGGAGGAAGCCCCTTAACTATAAGGAACTTCCTTATCAGGAAGAGAACTAAAAGGGAAAACGTTCCTAAAAGAACATCCCTGAAGTCCGCCCCGGCAATGATAATTTCCCTTGCAACAGCAATCAGGAGAACATCAAAAACAATCCTCGGCTGATGTTTGAGAAGCATGAAGATTACTTCAACAACCACAACAAACATAAGCAAAGATGAGATTATCTCTTTCAAGCTCTTAACAGCAGCCTCAGTGTTTTCAAGGAAAAGGTGCTTTTCTACGAGAAATATGTGAGGGAAATTTATCAGAAACTCAATAAACATGAAAAACGAAATCACCAGAAGGGAAAGGGCTATTATGAGAACAAAGAAGTTTGAAATTTTCAAAAGAGAGGCTTCAACCCTTTTGGTTAAAATCATAATCCACCTAAATACCAGCCAATAACTTTATCACCATAAACTATTGTAACATAAGCACCAATTGATAGAAATGGTCCATAGGGAATTGCAACCTTTAACCCCCGTCTCTTTAAAATCATGTAGATAATTCCTGCCAGAGCTCCAAACAAAGAGGAGAGAAAGAGAACAAGAAGCACCTTCTCCCAACCAACAAAAGCACCAATCAAGGCCATGATGTTTGCGTCCCCATATCCCATGCCCTCCACATTTTTAAGGATAAGGTACGTTTCTGCAATGAAGAGAATTATTCCAGCTCCAAAAGATGCTCCAAGCACAGAGTTTTTAAACGTTATGCTATCAGAGAATGGGGAGAGAAGAATTCCAATTACCATGGCAAAGTAGCAAACTTTAACAGGAACAATTTTCAGTTCAAGGTCTATAAAGGAAATAACGATGAGCGAGTAAATAAGTACAAGGAAGTAAGCAGTGTCAAAGGTAAAACCAAACCTTAAAACCAGCCCAACAGTTAAAATTCCCGTTAAGAGTTCAACAATTGGATACTGTACAGATATTCTTTCACCACAATAGCGACACTTACCCTTCAAAATAAGGTAGCTGAGAATGGGAATGTTGTCATACCACCTGATTCTTCCACCACAGGATGGACATCTTGAGGGAGGTGAGACTATAGACTCATTCTTAGGAATTCTGTAAATGCAGACATTAAGGAAACTACCGACAACAAGCCCAAAAATAAAAGAGAAAAATAGAAACATCAGTGTGTCTCCATTGAAGACTTTGAGATAACTCTAAGAACCTCTCTCAAAAACCTTTTCCACCTTGAAACCGATTCTAAAAAGTCCTTGCTGAGAAATTCTAAAAGCTCCTCTTCATCAACTTCAAGCAACTCATCAGCTTTTAAAAGGCTTTCCTCAATTCTTAAAACAGCTTCATCAGAACTATCAATTATAGGAAGGAGTTTTGCTCCCCTTTCAAAAACTTTTACTGTCCAATCAATTGAGTTCAAAAGGGATTCTAAATGAAGCCTTGCAACATCTTCTTTCTCATACCATTCAGAAGTGATTTTCTCAACTGCTGAACGAACAGCATCAAGAGTGAAGATAGAAAACTCTATATGCTTTTTCACGAAGTCCACCGAAGATTCTGTTACGATGTTTGCTCTCCTAAGAAGAACTGGAGATATGACTTCCTCAGGAGGAATAACCTTACCATCAACCTCAACGTGCTTTATTACTCTATTCGGATAAAGAAACCTTAACTCTATTAACCTCAGCAGCTCCCTTGCCCCGGTGAGTTTCTTAACATCTATGTTAACCCTTCTCTGTTCACCATCAATCCTTACCTTCAAGCTTTCCTCCTTCTCCGGTGATGTTAATGTGAAGTATATCTATACACTCATCCTTTTCAAGTTTTAAAGCCCTTCTCCTGCCAACAAATACTGAGGAGAGAAACCTTAGCAACTTCAGATCCCCAAGTGGAAACTTCGCTCTATCAGCTGCTCTTAATATTGACTCAAACTCTTTCCTCTTAGGGGAATCTTTACTTTCATATCTCTCGTCAAGAACAGCAGATATAGCCTTCAGTATACTTTCATCCCTTTCACGGATCGCATTTAAAACTGATATCTCATTTGGGAAACCACAGTACTCAGCAGCCTTTGCAACCACATTTCCTCTCATGTACCCAAAACCTCTTACCGCTCCAAGCAGGGAAAACTTAAATGAAATTCCAGTCCTTACCATCATAACAGCTCTATGAAGGGTATCAAAATCAACAACGTTAACCCTTGAAAGCAGCATTGCAAGAAGGGAACTTTCAGGCTTTAAAAAGCTTAATTCCCCTGGAGGACGCGCTATGTTTGAAAATGGAAGGAATCCCCCTGAAGAATAGAATGCAAGAACCTCTGAATTGTCATCAAACTCCATCCCGGTAACACCAACAATGAAATCAACAATCTCCTCAGACAGAGTTTGAAAAGCATTACCTGTAAAGAGGTTCACAGTTGAGGGTGAAAATTCCCTCCTTATCAATGGCCTTAAAGCAAAACTCCACAAGTAACTTAACTTCTCGGAGCTTGGCTCAAAGAAGTTCTTTACCCTGTTCAGCCTTTCCAGAAATTCTGAATAGCAGAAAGGAGAGGTAAAGGAGGATGAGAGAATGGCTCCAAGCTTTGTTAATTTTCCATCAACTATATAGCCAAGCGATTCTAACTCTCTATAAATAGCATCGATTTCCCTTAAGAGAAATGGATTCCTCCTAACGCTAAACATAGACTCAACCGCAGCCCTCCATCTATTCCCAAGCCTTAACACAGGTCCAAGCATCATAAGGCTTAGAATGGATTTATACCTGTTCCCACAAGCAGCTCCCTCCCTGAAAAGACCCTTTGAAAGCGCCGTTTCAAAAGGTTTTTTCATTTCAGCTTCAAGGAGCTCCTCAAAGTTCTCCCTCTTTGAACCGGAAACAATCAGGAAGGAGTTGCCCTTCTTTGACATACCGAACCTTCCAGCCCTGCCCTCCATCTGAAGGACAGTTAACAGGTCCGGAAAGAACCTATACTCCATCAAGTACCTATCAAACCAGCCTTTAACAAAAATTAAAACGTTATCTGCTGGCAGGTTTATTCCATACGCAAGAGTTTGCGTTGCATATAGCTTATTAAGGTCTTTCTCTTTAAATTCCACCTCTATCCTTTCCCTTTCTTCTTGAGGAACATCTGCATTGTGAAATGCTACCTTTTCCCCTTTTTTCTC
>CAZJFY010000081.1:0-4829 GCA_964545225.1 uncultured bacterium
CATCTGTATCAAACGTTAATGTTGATGAACCCACCTCTGTTGTTGTATCACCATCTGAGAAGATGTGAACGTCCCAGCTGTTTGTTGCTGCATCTGTGTGGACAAAGTAAAAATCAAGGGTATGCGGATTTCCCAGAGAATCGTAAACAGTTGTAGAGTTAACGTAGTTAAAGGTTGAGGAATCGGTTGGGTTAAAAGCAGAGGTTATAACTTCTGCTGAGGAGTTAAGGTTACTGGGTTCTTTGAAGTTAACCTTTGTTGTAACTTGAGGAGATAGGCTCATGGGTACATTTATGCTTCCTAAAGCTCCAGATATGTTTCCGTTGTTGTCAAGCATCCATCCCTGAACGTTCATTCCAAGCATATTTATTAAGTTTCCATTTGCATCAAGCCTGAACTGTCCGTTTCTTGTGTAGTAAGTTACTCCTTCTTTATCCTTTACCATGAAAAATCCTTCCCCATCAAGAGCAAGGTCTGTTGGGTTGTTTGTGTTCATGAACGTTCCTTGGGAAAAATCCTTTACCGTGCTGCCTACGAACGTTCCTCCACCAATTTCTATGTTTTTGGGATTGCCGTTTGCAAAGGTAGTTAAACTGTGGGCTATTAAATCTTCAAAGTTCGCCCGTTCACTCTTAAATCCTACTGTGTTGACGTTTGCAATGTTATCGGATATTACAGAAAGCCATGTCTTATTGGCATCAAGTCCAGAGAATGCTGTATAAAATGACTGTATCATTTTAGCCTCCTATTCCTACAATTTCGCTAAGGTCAATCTCAAGAGTTCCGGAGATTATTTTAATCTTATCATCTAATTTCTGTATACTGCTTACAATTACTTCACTAACTACAGCACTATTTACTTTCTCTTCGCCTTTATAAGCTTCAACCATTACAGTATAGTATCCATCTTTCAGTTCTGGATTGTCAATCTCAAAGGGATAAGTTATTCCTCCTTCAAGATCATAGAAAATGTTTGAATCCACAACATTTCCATCTTCGTCAATTAGGGATATCTTTACAAGGTCTGCATCAGAGTCAAGTTTAAACTCCGCATATCCTTTTCCGTTTTCCACGTAAGTTACATTTCCAGCATATTTTATTTTTCTTCCTATCAGAGACGATGCTGATATTAGTGCGAGCATGCTGTTTGATTCTTCAAGCTCCTTAACGCTATTTTCGAAGCTGTTCAAGACTTCCATCTCTCTTAGTTTTACAGAGTTACTGATGAATTCGTTTATATCTGCTGCTTCAAGAGGATCTTGCCACTGGACGTTTGCAAGAAGAACCTTTAAGAAATCATCCTTACTCATTTTTGAGTTATCAAAATCTGGACCAACTATTTTGGGTTCGGATTGATGGTTATAGATTATCCCACTGATATCCATAATTTTCTCCCTCCAACTTTATATATTCTATCAAAGAATTCAGCTGTGACAAGCTTTCTCTGAGGGTTACTTTCTGGTTTGTGTCTTGTTTTAGGAAGTTTTCCATTTTAGGGTGTACTTTTAATACAAGGTCAAGTTTAGGTGATGTCCCCGGTTTGTAAAGTCCCAAGTTGATCATCTCTTTGTTTTCCTGATAAGTTGCTTCCAGCTGAAGGAATATAGATTGAAGTTTCAAGACATCCTCACCAACAATCTGAGGAGTTAGTCTGCTTATGCTTTTTAGAACGTCAACTGATGGGAATACCCTTTTGTTAGCAAGCTCCCTTGAAAGAACAATATGCCCATCAAGGAATCCAACGGACGCATCTGCAACGGGATCCATGCTTATTTCATCACCCTCTACAAGAACAGTGTACACTCCGGTTATGCTCCCTCTTCCTGCAAAGTTCCCGGCTCTCTCAATTAACTTGGACATTAAAGAGAACACTGATGGTGTATAGCCTTTCGTCGTTGGAGGTTCTCCTACTGCAAGGCCTATTTCCCTTTGTGCCATTGCAAGTCTTGTTAGTGAATCAAGGAGAAGGATGACGTTTTTACCTTTGTGGGAGAAGTATTCAGCTATTGAGCATGCGGCAAAAGCTGCTCTGATTTTTGCAAGGGGTGGTTGGTCTGATGTTGCTACTACAATTATTGATTTCTTTAATCCTTCCTCTCCGAGGTTGTCCTCTATGAACTCCCTGACTTCCCTTCCCCTTTCTCCAATGAGTGCTATGACGTTGATATCGGCTTCGGTAAATCTTGATATCATTCCTAAAAGGGTGCTTTTCCCCACACCAGCTCCAGAAAATATTCCTATTCTTTGTCCTTTTCCAACTGTTAAAAGGGCATTTATGCTCCTTATTCCAAGATCGATGGGTTCTTTTATTCTCCCTCTTCTTAGGGGGTTAATGGGTTCTTTTTTAAGAAGAACAAAATCTGTGTAAATTATGCGTTCTTTATTTAAGGGATTGCCAAAGGGGTCTATTACTGTTCCTAATAGTTCATCTGAAACTCCTATTTTCAAGGATGTTAGCTTGGCTTCGACTCTGCTTCCAACCTTTACCCCTGTTGTATCTGTATAAGCCATTAGCAAGGTTTTGCCGTTTTTAAATCCGACAACTTCAGCCTCTATTGAGTTGTCGATAAGGCAAAAATCACCAATACATACCTTTGGAAGTATGGCTTCAACCAAGGGACCTGTAACATCTGTAACCGTCCCTTTGACTTTGTATTTAGGAAGATTTCTTAATCTCTCTTTCAATTTCTTCTCTTAGAATTCTCATTTTATCCTTAAAATTGCTTTCAACTGTGAAGTTTGAGAATTTTATTCTAAAATCACTTGGATTTAGGTTTGTGTCAACTCTTACTTTGACCTTGTCACTTTCTTTGATGAAGCTTTTGAGATTTTCTCCAACCTCAATTTCTATTTGGAATTCTTCTTTAAACTCATCAACAATTTCCTCAATTATGTCTTTTATGTACTTTGCGTTTTCTTTTGAAATGTACAAGAACTCTAACATTTCATTTAGCGCATTGAGAATTACTTCTTTGACAGTAAAGATGTTGTTTTTCAGTTTAGTTCTAAATTCAGAAATAAACTTTTCAATGTCAATATCTTTCTCAGTTATAAGTTTTTCATATTTTTCCTTCAATTCATCGATTTCCTTTTCAAATTCTTTTCTTGCTTTCTCCTTTCCTTCAGTCAATCCTTTTTCAAAAGCTTTTTGGATTTCTGCTTGCAACCTGCTTTCAAATTCCCTTTGGATATCTTTTAATTTTTTTTCATAAATTTCTTTTATCTCATCTTTTTGTTCAATTTCCTTTGGTTTTCTGAACGCTAAAAGGTGGCTGAAGTCTTCAAGATTCATCCTTTAACTCCTTCTTCCTTAATCCACCTTCCAATAATTCCAGCAATTATTTCAGGTTGTTTTTCTGCTATTTCTAAAATTTTCAGATATGCAGGTTCGCTTTCTATGTGCATTTCCTCTATCTCCTCTCTGCTTTTTGCTCTCATCTCGGCAGTGACCATTTCTGGAGTGATTTCTGGTGGTTTCTTTCGTTTAATCAGTTTCAGAACAATGAAGAGGATGAGTAGTAAAAAGATTGCAGCGAGGCTGCCTGCAATTATCATAAGGTTTATTTTTGAAGGTTTTTGCGGAGATATCTCCTTTTTGGTCTCAAAAGGTACACTTACGACTGTTACCTGATCACCTCTTGATTTATCAAAACCTATAACGCTTTTGATTAGATTTTCATAGGTTTGAAGCTCTTCGGGACTCCTTGGTATAAACTTGTAAGAGACTTTGCCCTCCTTGTCATTAACTTTTTCATATTTCCCATCTATCAGTACACCAACGCTAATTTTCTTAATCCTGAAGATTGGAGCAACTGTTTTCTCGATTGATTTACTTACATCGTAGTTAGTTGTTACATCTTTCTTTTCTCTGCTGTTGATAGTTTTCTCACCTTGATTGGTAGGGATTACTGGCGGTACGTTTGAGGAAGTTCCAGGAATGCCTTGGCTTTGTTGTAACGTACTTTTCTCTTTCTCCTGAACTTTCCTTTCACTTACTACAGCCGTTTTGTCTGGATCGTAAATTTCCTGTTGCTGTTCATATTTCCCAGTTTCAATTTCAACAGAGGCTCTAACAACCACTTTACCTGTTCCTAATGCTCTTGCAAGCATGCTTTGAACTTTCCTTTCAATTTGTCTTTCAAGGTCATGCCTTATCTGGAGTTCTTTGCTGCTTTCTGCTGTTTCAGTTTCTTCAAGCATGTCAGAAAGGACCCTTCCATTGCTGTCGACTACGGCAACATCTTTTGGGTTTAATTTTGGAACGGAATGAGATACAAGGAAGATAATTGCTTTAACTTGCTCCCTTGTTATTTCCCTTCCTGGCCATAGTTCAATTATTACAGATGCTTTAGGAAGTGCTTCTTCCCTCACAAATATGGATTCCTTGGGTAAAGCTATGTTAACTTTCGCATCTTTCACTGCCTGGATTCTTTTAATCGTTCTTGTAAGTTCACCTTCAAGGGCTCTTAAGTATTCAATGTTTTCTTGAAATTGGGTGATTCCAAGCTTTGGTTCTTCAAATAGCTCAAAGCCAACAACTTTTCCTCTTGGCAACCCCTTGGCTGCAAGCTTTAATCTCACTTCATAAACCTTGTCCTTTGGGACTAAAATTATGCTGCCGTTTCCTTCAACTTTATAAGGTATGTGATTTTCCTGAAGTACTGTTAGGACACTTCCTGCGTCGTCAGGGCTTAGATGGGTATAGAGGACGCCATAGTTTTTATTACCGCTGCTTTTTATAACAACGAAGGAAGCAAAGGAAATTACAGTTAATATGCCTATCAATACTGCTATGGATTTAATGTTGGCATGTTGCTTTAAGCTTTTCT